>NZ_JBFAKH010000039.1:0-76327 GCF_040655635.1 Streptomyces sp. NPDC050388 | reverse complement strand
TGGTCCGGGTTCACCGTGACACCTGTGATGCGGCCCCAGAGGTCGCCCAGTGCGGCTGTCAAGGCCGGCAGCTCACGGGTGAGGGCACGGGAGCGGGGCCACCACATGCCGTCCAGCCCGCCCGGCGCGGGCGTCAGGCACAGGCGAGCCGGCAGCGACGGTGCGCGCCTGCTCGATGCCGTACGGTCGATGGTCACGGTCATGGCGCGAACCTGCCCCCGGGCTCGTGGGGCGGCCCGGCGTTGTCGATCACCGGAAACGGCACCCACAGCGGAGCCGGTGCGCGAAGAACTCCCGGTGTTTTCACACTACTCCGCTCGCCGGCCCGAAAGGCTGCGGATGACCAGGTACTTTCCTGCCTCGGGACCTGGCCCCCGGCGCCCAGTGGCGAGCCGGGACAAAGCCAGTCCTTGCGCTCAGCATGCCCTTGAGAGCGGTTGACCAGGGGCAACGGAGGTGCGCTCCGGCCCCCAGCGGTCCGGCATCAGCCACGTCTGCCCCCGGACGGGGGCAGCAGTCCGCACACAGTCCGCAGGACATCCGTTCAAGACCGTCGCACCCCATCGCCAGCAATCGGCAAAAGGCCAGGTCAGCGACCCACAGGGAAGATCCCTGCAGGCCCCCGACCCGGCCCGTTACTAGGAGACGAAGAAGGCCTGATCCCTCGATCACGCCTGTTGACCGGCGCTGTCTTCTTCAGCCTCCCGGTCCTCCGCCCGCACCCGGCCCGCAGACCGCCGCTCCGGCACCCTGACGGCCGGGTGCGGTCGTCTTCGACAGGCCGGACGGGCCGGAGGGCGGTCGTCCTCGCCCGGTCACCGGGCAGCCGCGGGTGTGCGTCAGGGCGTGGAACGCGGGCCTGCTTCCTTCGTGCGGGCCGCGTTCTCGGCGGGCTCGGTTCGGAGGGATCCGGTGGGAGGGCCGGCGACGGCGTCGCGGTCCGGGCACCGCTCGCACTCCCGGTTGCCGCACGGTCCGTGGACCCAGGTCGGGACCCATGCACCCAGCGTCTTGTGACGCCGGACCACCATCTCCACTGGCTGTCCGCAGGCGGGACAGACCGGTTCGTCGCTGCCCATGTCCCCCAGGGTAGGCCCGACTGCGGTCCAGCGCTTCCTGCTGTACGTCCGAACCGGCACGCCGTTCTTGAGCGTACGCACCGGCTCGAGCGCGACCTCCGTCACCGTGAAGCCCGCGCCGGACATCGGCAGGCCGGCGCCCTGCACGACCGGGTTCGTGGAGCGGATCGCGGCCGCGATCGTGCCGGAGAAGGCCGGACAAGCCGCGGCGGCAGAGGGGTGGAGCGCAGTGGTCGTCAGCGCCGGGCGCCGTGGCGGCCGGTGGCGGGTACGGCCCGCTCCCTGGTGGCCGGTACGGCTGGTACAGCCGGCACGGCCTCGCGTTCGGCGCCCGCGGGCCAGACGATCTCGACGGGGATGCCCCGGGCTCGGGCATACGTCACCAGATGGGCGGTGGCGTCGCGGCCGTTGGACGGCGACCCGTCCCAGACCGCCAGGAGGAGGCCGCTGGAGGCGACCATCCGCTCGTCCGCACCGACACAGGAACCGCGGTGATTCGGGTCGTACGCCAGCAGCCGCGCCTGGTCGGCGAGGTTCAGCAGCTCACCGGCGGCCATCCGGTCGCGCCTGGGCGGCATGGCGGGGACCCCGTTGTCCGTGGGGATGACGACGATCAGGCGGCGGCCCGACGCACGCGCCGCGCGGCCGAACGCCAGCGGTGCTCCCGCTCCGCACCGCACCATGGCCGCTCCCCGCGCGCAGCGTTCCTCCAGACGCCGCCGCAGTTCGCGCTCCACCAGCTCGAGCGTGCGCGGGGTGAGATCGGCGTGCCCGACCAGCACGATCTCCCCGACCGTCCCTCCGTTGTGTCCCGCCCCGTTGTCACGCGCCGTTGTACTCATCTCGCCCCTGACAGTCCTCGGCCTCCGGTCACCGGCCCGGCCTCAGGTCAGTGAAGCCGGGGCACGGGCCGGTGACCAGGGCCGAACGTCCCTGACTCGGGAGGTGAGACCGAGAGGGGGGAAGCGGGGCGGTCAGGCGTGGGCGAAGGGCCGACCGGCCGCACGAGTGCGGGGTTCGCGCCACATCGGCCACATGTGGGGGCCGTCCGGGAGGAGCAGGGGCTCGCCGGTCGGGGCGAAGCCGAGGCGTTCGTACAGCACGCGGCTGCGGACGCTGCTCGCCTCCAGATAGGCCGGCAGCCCCTCCCGGTCGCAGCGGTCGAGGACCGAGCCGATGAGCGCGGTGCCGAGTCCCTCGCCCTGCCGGGCGGGTGTCACGCCGATCATCCACAGGTACTCGTGGGCCCGCCCAAAGGGGTGGACGCCCGCCGTCAGCCGGCCGATCATCTCCACCCGCTCGTTCTCCGGGTCGACGGCCCGGCGTACCCGGGCCGGGCCCTCGTCGTCCTCGGGTGTCCCGTCGCCGTGCTCGGCCGCCGGCATCGACAGCCACAGCGCGCACGCCGAGCCGTCCTCCGTGACGTCGACACGTCCCTCGGCGAGCACGAGGTCGGTGAAGGCGGCCATCAGCCTGTGGTGCGTCGTACGGCGGTACTCCTCGCCGGGGAAGACCCAGCTGCTCACCGGGTCATCCTGGAACGCCTCGTCCAGAAGCCGGACCAGCAGTTCCCGGTCCCCGTCCCCAGCCGTCCGGATCGCCACGCCCATGTCCGCCCCTTCGCCTCAACTCTCGTCGACCGTACGGGGGTTGAGCCTAAAGGGAGGGCGGCAGCCGACGCTTGCCGACATCTCGGCCGATCGCGCCGCATGCGCGGTGGGTCCCGCACACCGTGGGGAAGTGCGGGACCCACCGGGCGGTCTACGCGGTGCGCCGGGTCACGAACTCGGCGAGGGCCAGCAGACCGCCCGCCGCCTCCGGGTCGGGCACCGCGCGAGCGAGTTCCTGCATCACCCGAGCCATGCGGTCGGCCGCCTGGGCCTGCGCCCAGTCACGGCCGCCCGCCCGTTCCACGGTCAGGGCGATGTACTCCAGGTCCTCCTCGTCCGCGTGCGGAGCCCCGTACAGGCCGGCGAGTTCGGACGCCGCCGGGGTGCCGGAGGTGAGCGCGGCGACCACCGGCAGGGACTTCTTGCGGGCTGCCAGATCCGCGCCGACGGGCTTGCCGGTGTGCCGAGGGTCGCCCCATATACCGATCACGTCGTCGATGAGCTGGAAGGCCAGCCCCGACTCACGGCCGAACGCGTCCAGTGCCGCCACCTCCGCCGCCCCGGCATCCGCGTACAGCGCGCCGAGCGCGCAGGCGCAGCCGAGCAGCGCGCCCGTCTTGGCCTCGGCCATGGCGAGGGTCTCCTCGAGGGTGACCTCGCCGGGGTCGCGCCCCTCCATGGCCGTGTCCGCCTGTTGTCCGGCGCACAGTTCCACGACGCAGTCCGCCAGCCGGGCCACCGCGGCCCGGGCCGCGGGGTGCGGGTCCTCGGCGAGCAGCCGCAGGGCGAGCGCGTGGAGGGCGTCTCCGGCGAGGATCGCGTCGTCGTCACCGAAGACGGTCCATGCGGTGGGCCGGTGGCGCCGGGTGGTGTCCCGGTCCATCACGTCGTCGTGCAGCAACGTGAAGTTGTGGACCAGTTCCACCGCGGCGGCTGCCCGTACCGCTGCCGCCCGGGCCGCGGGCCCGCCGAGGGCGGAGGCCGCGGCGAGCACCAGTGCGGGACGGATGGCCTTGCCGGACCCGCCCGCGGCCGGGGTGCCGTCCGCGTTCTCCCAGCCGAAGTGGTAGAGACCGATCCGGCGCAACGGGCCGGGCATCGAGCCGATGGCGGCCCGCAGCACGGGGACGACCTCGGCCCTCGCCCGATCCAGCAGGATCGTCGCCTCGTGACACTCGGCGGGCCGGTACTCGCTCTCCGTCTTCGGCTCGGTCATCGATTCCGTCATGGACTCACCTCTGGACCCGTCTCGGAGGATGAGCGGAGGTGGCACTTCCGCCTGCGGCACGCGCGTACCCCCAGGGTGTACCCGCCCGGGTGGGCGGGGACACGGCGTACGCACCGAAAGATCGCGGAAGGTCACCGCCAGCGACCGATCTCGACGTTCTCCAGGACGCCGAGCGCGTCCGGCACCAGGACGGCAGCCGAGTAGTAGGCCGTGACCAGGTACTTGATGATGGCTTGTTCGTTGACGCCCATGAAACGCACGGACAGGCTCGGCTCGATCTCGTCGGGGAGGCCGGACGCCCGCAGACCGATGACGCCCTGCTCCTCCTCGCCCGTGCGCAGCGCGATGATGGAGGTCGTGCGCTCCTCCGTCACCGGGATCTTGTTGCACGGGAAGATGGGCACACCCCGCCAGGTGGGGATGCGGTTGCCGGCCATGTCGATGGTCTCGGGGACGAGTCCCCGCTTGTTGAGCTCGCGGCCGAACGCGGAGATCGCGCGCGGGTGGGCGAGGAGCAGCTTGGTCCCACGTCGCCTGCTGAGCAGTTCGTCCAGGTCGTCGGGGGCGGGTACGCCGTCGTGCGGCTGGATCCGCTGGTCGTACTCGCAGTTGTGCAGCAGGCCGAAGCCCCGGTTGTTGATGAGTTCGTGCTCCTGGCGCTCCTTCAACGCCTCGACGGTCAGCCTGATCTGCTGCTCCGTCTGGTTCATGGGCTGGTTGTAGAGGTCGGCCACGCGCGTGTGGATGCGCAGCACGGTCTGGGCGACGCTCAGCTCGTACTCGCGGGGCCTGGCCTCGTAGTCGACGAAGGTGTGCGGGATGTCCGGTTCCCCGCTGTGGCCGGCCGCGAGGTCGATCTCCCGCTCGCCGTACTTGTTGGTGCGCTGACTCGGGACGGAGCGCTGCTCCCGGAGGTGCTCGCGCAGTGTCTCGGACCGCTCGGCGACCCGCTCGACGGCGTCACGCGGCAGGACGAGCACGGTGCAGGTGGTCAGGGCGCGGGTGGTGTACTCCCAGATGGCGCCCTCGTCCAGGAGCGCCTGGTCGCCGAAGTAGGCGCCGTCGGCGAGGATTCCGAGGGACTCGTCGCCGCCGTAGGGGCCGGTGCCGACCTTCTCGACCCTGCCGTGGGCCAGCAGGAACACCTCGTCGGCCGGACTGCCGAACGAAGCGATCACCTGGCCGGCCCCGATCTCCCGCTGCCGGCAGCGGGTGGCCAGTTCCGCGAGCACTTCCTCGTCCTCGTACGACCGCAGGGCCGGCAGCTCGCCCAGCTCCGCCGGGATCACCTCGACGCGGTCACCGGTCTTCACGAAGGTCACCCGTCCGTCCCCGACGGCGTACGTCAACCGCCGGTTCACCCGGTACGTACCACCCTGCACGTCCGTCCAGGGCAGCATGCGCAGCAGCCAGCGCGAGCTGATCTCCTGCATCTGCGGTACGGACTTGGTGGTGGTGGCCAGGTTCCGCGCCGCCGCCGTACCGAGGCTCTGCTGCTGCCGGGTCTGCTCCGTGCGGACCTCTTCGCCTACCGACATAAGGAATTGCCCTCCCAGTTGTGACCGGCGCCCATCCGTGCCGGGCGTCGGTCTCCGTGGCAGAGCCTTCCTCACGGAACGTGGCTGCGGTATTACCCGAATGAGCGGGAATGGATCTTCAACTCCATGGGCATTCATGGTGGTTCCGTTCAGCGGCGGCCCGGCGACCGGACATTGTCCGGATCGGCTCGTACGGGGACCGGGCGGTTGGTTGCGCTCGCTCCGTTCAGGTACAAGCACCGGTACGAGGCGGCCGCGACCGGCGGCCGTCGCGGCGCGAGAAGGAGGGGCGGCCATGGCCCCACCCATGTCCGCGAGCGCGTTCCTGAGCGTTCTGAAAGCGGAGGGCCTCAGAGTCGTCGAGGTCGGCGACTGGCGCGATCACAACCGCAATCACAAGGGCCCCTGGGGGCCGGTCCACGGCGTGATGATCCATCACACGGTCACCCGGGGCAGCGCCCGGACCGTCGAGCTGTGCCGCACGGGCTACGCGGGCCTGCCGGGGCCGCTGTGTCACGGCGTCATCACCAAGGACGGCCGGGTCCACCTCGTCGGCTACGGCAGGGCCAACCACGCGGGCCTGGGCGACGACGACGTGCTGCGCGCCGTGATCGCGGAGAGGTCGCTCCCCGCGGACAACGAGCAGAACACCGACGGCAACCGGCACTTCTACGGCTTCGAGTGCGAGAACCTGGGCGACGGGGACGACCCCTGGCCCGCGGCGCAACTGGAAGCCGTCGAGAGGGCCGCCGCCGCGGTCTGCCGCCGCCACGGATGGAACGAACGGTCGGTGATCGGGCATCTGGAGTGGCAGCCCGGGAAGGTGGATCCGCGCGGGTTCACGATGGCGTCGATGCGGACACGCATCCGTGACCGGCTGAAGTGACGGGATGTACGGGAGCGTACGCGGGTGTACGGGGTGCCGGGCCCGGCCTGGCGACAATCCGTCGGAAGCTGTCGCCCGGCCCCCTGGGTGCGCGGGAAACCCGCTTCTAGCGTGGTGAGCGATTCCAGGTCCTCCCAGGAAAAGGTCCCGCCGTGCAGTACGTCGCCCCCATCGGCATCGGTGTTCTCTACACCCTGCTGATGTCCCTCGTCCGCGAGCCGCACCGGCGGCGGCTGAACGCCGTCATGGTCGCCGGCGCGGGCGCCGCCTACCTCAGCGGGGGCGGCCTGGGCGGCTGGGAGTTCGCCTTCACGGCGCTGATCACCTACGTCGCGTTCCGCGGCCTGGACTCGTGGACGTTCATCGGCGTCGGCTGGCTGCTGCACACCGCGTGGGACGTCGTCCACCACCTCAAGGGCGACCCCATCATCCCGTTCGCCCCCACCTCGTCGCTGGGCTGCGCGATCTGCGATCCGGTGATCGCCCTGTGGTGCCTGTGGGGAGGCCCGTCACTGATCGACCTCGTCCGCCACCGGGGCCGCGGCCACCGCCACGACAGCGCGAATTCCACCTCCGTCGAGGCCGCCGGGCGGCCCGGCACCGGGGAACCGGCCCCGAGCGGCAGTTCGAGCTGACGAAGGGTATCGGCCACGCATTCGCCTGCGGCACGACCGACGGCGGCGGAATTCAGCCATGCTCGCCCCGGACGGCCGGCGCCCGCCCCACCCGGTGCCCGGCTCCCCTGCCGGGCGACAATGGCCCGGTGACCAGCCCGGACACCCCCGACCCAGCGTCCGCCGCCTCCGCCGCCGACCGCGCGGGCCTCTCGGATCTGCACCCCCGCCTGCCCTCACCGGTGCAGGACATCGCGGACGAGCGGTTCGAGCGGCGCGGGGTCCGGCTGCTGCTGAAACGGGACGACCTGATCCACCCGGAACTGATCGGAAACAAGTGGCGCAAACTCGCGCCGAATCTCACGGCGGCAGCCGGTCGGACCGTGCTCACCTTCGGCGGCGCGTACTCCAACCATCTGCGGGCCACCGCCGCCGCCGGCCGGCTGCTCGGTCTGCGCACGGTCGGCGTGGTGCGCGGCCAGGAGCTCGCCGACCGTCCCCTCAACCCCTCGCTGGCCCGGTGCGCGGCCGACGGCATGCGGCTGCGCTTCGTCGACCGCGCGACCTATCGCCGCAAGACCGCGCCCGGCACCCTGGCAGCCGTGCTGCGCGCGGCGGGTGCCGAGGACGCGTACGTCGTCCCCGAGGGCGGCAGCAACCCCCTGGCCGTGCGCGGTTGCCGGGTGCTCGGGGAGGAGTTGGCCGGCCGGGCGGACGTCGTCGCGGTGGCGTGCGGCACGGGCGGGACGCTCGCCGGGCTGGCCGCCGGACTCGGCTCCGGTGCTCGCGCGCTGGGCGTTCCGGTCCTGAAGGGCGGCTTTCTGGCCACGGACATACGTGCCCTTCAAGCCGAGGCGTTCGGCGGTCCGCGCGGCGACTGGAATCTGGAGGACCGCTTCCACTTCGGCGGTTACGCCCGTACCGCCCCGGAGCTCGAGGAGTTCGCCGCGGACTTCGAGCAACGTCACGGCGTACCCGTCGAACGTGTCTATGTCGCCAAGTTGCTTTACGCCCTTGTCTCCCTGGCCGAGGAGAACGCGTTCCCGCGCGGGAGCACGGTCGCGGCGGTCGTCACCGGCCGCCCCTTCCCGTGAGCACGTGACTACAAGAGCACGGTGGCAGACTGGTTCCAGTATCTCGTCGAGCACGTCCCCGTGTGACGCGAGAGGACTCCGGCAACGGACGGTTCGACCGTGTGACGTCTGGGTACGTCAATCCGGCGCGCGCTCTTCCCTTTCGGGCCCGCAGACCCCTAGCCACGGAGCGTATCCGTGGTTTTACTATGAGTGACAGCATGGGTCGGGGTCCCGGGGACAGGACCGTCGGGAGCGCGGTAGCGTCACCGCTGAACCACGTATCGCGTTACCCGGGGGCGACCCCGGCCCTGAACGCTTGTACCACCTTGGAGGTGAGGGTGTCCCAGATCGCAGGCGAGCCCGCGACCCAGGACTTCGTGGAAGTCCGGCTGCCGGCAGCGGGTGCCTACCTGTCGGTGCTGCGCACGGCCACGGCCGGTCTCGCGGCCCGGTTGGACTTCACCCTCGACGAGATCGAGGACCTGCGCATCGCGGTCGACGAGGCCTGCGCGATCCTGCTTCAGCAGGCCGTGCCGGGTTCGGTGCTCAGTTGTGTCTTCCGCCTCGTCGACGACTCGCTCGAGGTCACGGTCTCGGCGCCGACCACGGACGGTCACGCTCCCTCGCGTGACACCTTCGCGTGGACCGTCCTGTCCGCTCTCGCGGGCAAGGTCTCCTCCGCCGTGGACGACGACAAAACCGTTTCGATCAGCCTCTACAAACAGCGCGGCGCGGGACCCGGGCCGACGTGAGGAACGAGGACGGGCCGGTGCGGGACGAAGAACGCGGCACACGGGGGCTGCCTGCCGAGCGGATGCCGGGCGGTATCGACGGCATCGACGCCATCCCGGAACAGGCCCGGCCCCATCCGGAGGACGACTCCGCTCAGGCCGGTCCGCCGGGCGGCGGGCAGCCCGGCGGTGTCGCACGGAGTACGCCCGGGGCCGGGCGGCGGCCCGGGGCCTCCCCCGGACACCGGGAAGCCCCGGCGCGGGCGAGGCCGACGGCGGGGGACGAGGCGAGCGCTCGGGGAAGGGCGACGGGCGGGACGATGAACGAGCACGAGCGACACGCCGAGAGCGGGGTGCCGCGGACGCCGAGCGCACAGGGCGTCCAGCACACCCCGGTGACGCACGGCGCGCAGCGCGACCCGCAGGACCGCAGCGGGGCACGCGCCTTGTTCCTCGAACTGCGCACCCTGCAGGACGGCAGTCCCGAGTACGCGGAGCTGCGCAACCGGCTGGTCCGCATGCATCTGCCGCTCGTCGAGCACCTCGCGCGCCGCTTCCGCAACCGCGGGGAACCGCTGGACGACCTGACCCAGGTCGCCACCATCGGTCTGATCAAGTCGGTCGACCGCTTCGACCCGGACCGCGGCGTGGAGTTCTCGACGTACGCGACCCCGACGGTCGTCGGCGAGATCAAGCGGCACTTCCGCGACAAGGGCTGGGCGGTCCGTGTCCCCCGCCGGCTGCAGGAGCTGCGGCTGGCACTGACGACGGCCACGGCCGAGCTCTCGCAGCTGCACGGCCGTTCCCCCACGGTGCACGAGCTCGCCGAGAAGCTGGCGATCTCGGAGGAGGAGGTCCTGGAGGGCCTGGAGTCAGCCAACGCGTACTCCACGCTGTCCCTGGACGTCCCCGACACCGACGACGAGTCCCCGGCGGTCGCGGACACCCTGGGCGCCGAGGACGAGGCGTTGGAGGGGGTGGAGTACCGCGAGTCGCTCAAGCCGCTGCTGGAGGATCTCCCTCCGCGCGAGAAGCGGATTCTGCTGCTGCGCTTCTTCGGCAACATGACCCAGTCGCAGATCGCGCAGGAGGTCGGCATCTCGCAGATGCACGTCTCCCGGCTGCTGGCCCGCACGCTGGCACAACTGCGCGAGAAGCTCCTCGTGGAGGAGTGAGCGAGGAGTGACCCGCCGCACGGTGGAACGAGCCGCCGCGCGGCGGGAGCGAACGGCACGGCGGCCCGGGAGGCGGGGAGCTACTTCTCGGCGTCCCCGGGTCCCCGGATGCCGAGGGCCCGGGCCGTCTCGGGATTGAGCAGCAGTACCAGGGCCGTCACGGCAACCACCGCGAGCACGATTCCCGCCGGGATGGCCACACTGTCGGACTGCAGCAGGTTGTAGGCCACCGGCAGCGCCAGGAGCTGGGTGACGACGGCCGGGCCGCGACTCCAGCTCCGGCGGCCGAGCAGCCCGCGCGCGGCAAGCAGCGGCAGCAGTGCGAGCACCACCAGCGTGAGCCCGCCGGTGACGGCCTGCTGCCGGTCGTCCGGTTGACCGGTGAGCCCGCGGACCAGCATCCAGACCCCGCCGGCCAGCAGGCCCAGCCCCTCCAGGGCGGCGAGCCCCGCGGCGTACGTCAGACGGCGCGGGCGGGGGCCTGCGGTGTCCGGAGTGGTGGTGGGGGTCTGCTCGCTGCTCACCCCTGAAGGGTAGCCCTCGCCCGCACGCGCCCCCGTGCCGAGGTTCGCGCCCCCGGCCCCACCCCCGTGTCCGTTTTCGATCACCCCTCGGCCTGGGCTCCGGTACCGCCCAGTAGGTACCCTGCAACGCATGCGTGCACTTCTCGTGGTCAATCCGGCGGCAACCACCACGAGCGCGCGTACGCGCGATGTGCTGATCCACGCACTCGCCAGTGAGATGAAACTGGAAGCGGTGACCACGGAGTACCGGGGGCACGCACGGGACCTGGGCCGGCAGGCGGCGGAGAGCGACGACATCGATCTGGTGGTGGCCCTCGGCGGCGACGGCACGGTCAACGAGGTCGTCAACGGCCTGCTGCACGCCGGCCCCGACCCGGAGCACCTGCCCGGCCTCGCCGTGGTCCCCGGCGGCTCCACCAATGTCTTCGCCCGCGCCCTGGGCCTGCCCAACCAGCCCGTGGAGGCCACCGGCGTTCTGCTGGACGCGCTGCGCGAGAGCCGCGAGCGCACTGTCGGTCTGGGCCTGACGTCGGGCACACCGGGGACGGACGACGAGGCCGTGCCACCCCGCTGGTTCACGTTCAACGCGGGACTGGGCTTCGACGCCGGGGTGGTCGGCCGGGTGGAACAGCACCGTGAGCGAGGCAAGAAGTCCACTCATGCGCTGTACATGCGTCAGGTGGTGCGCCAGTTGCTCGGAGAGCCGCGCCGTCGGCACGGGGTGATAACGCTGGAGCAGCCGGGCGAGGACCCGGTCACCGATCTGCTGCTCTCCATAGTGTCGAACGCCTCCCCGTGGACGTTTCTCGGCAATCGCCCGATCTACGCGTCACCTAAGGCCTCGTTCGATACCGGCCTCGACATCTTCGGTCTGAAGCGGCTGTCCACCGCCACCGTTGCCCGGTATGGCACCCAGTTGCTCACTTCGTCCCCCGAGCGCGGGCCCCGGGGCAGGCATGTGGTCGCCGGACACGATCTGACCCAGTTCACCTTGCATTCGAAGGTGCCACTGCCTCTCCAGATGGACGGTGACCACCTCGGACTGCGCACCAGCGTGACGTTCACAGGCGTTCGCCGTGCACTGCGTGTGATTGTGTGAGCGGAAAAGGCTAAAGTCCTTTCACTCGAACGTTTAAGTCAGGATCCACCCCATGGAAGTACGGCTGTGACCTAGTCGACACCGATGAATCAAAAAAAACTTTCCGGAAGGGGTTGTATCCGCCGCCGAGGTTTGCGAGTCTCTACATGGCGATCAGGACGGCCCGCAGCATCGGCCTCCACAGATCGCCGGAACCCCCCTCCATACCCAAGGACCACGCCAGGGAACCTGGCGTTCGGCCCTTCACTTGTTGGGGGATTCGTGAAAGCGTTCACATTCACAAGCCATCGTGTAGTTCACACCAAGGAGAGGTAGCAGCCATGGACTGGCGTCACAACGCCGTTTGCCGCGAGGAAGACCCCGAGCTGTTCTTCCCCATCGGCAACACCGGTCCTGCGCTGCTGCAGATCGAGGAAGCCAAGGCCGTCTGCCGTCGCTGCCCGGTGATCGAGAGCTGCCTGCAGTGGGCACTCGAGTCCGGTCAGGACAGCGGCGTCTGGGGTGGTCTCAGCGAGGACGAGCGCCGCGCGATGAAGCGCCGCGCCGCTCGCAACCGGGCCCGTCAGGCATCCGCCTGACAACCCACCCCTGCTGACAGCCTGAGCTTGGCGGCGCGTACAGCGCGTACGCATCTCCCGCCCCCGAGCCGCAGCACGCAGTTCCCCCGATGCTCCCCCGAGCTCTCGACTCACCTCGAGCCGGAGGGGAACGCCATCGAACAGACGAAGAGCCCCGGACCGGGAAACGGTCCGGGGCTCTTCGTCTGTCGCTCCGCGTCACTTGTTCATGTCCACCGGGATGTCCAGGAGCACCCGGGTGCCCCCTTCCGGGGCCGGGACCATGTCGAAGGTGCCGCTCAACTCGCCCTCGACCAGGGTCCGCACGATGTGCAGGCCCAGGTTGCCCGCGGTGTGCGGGTCGAAGCCCTCGGGCAGGCCGACGCCGTCGTCCTGGACGGTGACCAGCAGGCGGGTCTCCTTCGTGGTGCCACCGCGGACCGCGGTCACCTCGACCGTGCCGGTCTCCCCCTCACGGAAGCCGTGCTCCAGGGCGTTCTGCAGCACCTCCGTCAGCACCATCGACAGCGGGGTGGCGACCTCGGCGTCGAGTATGCCGAAGCGGCCGGTGCGCCGGCCGGCGACCTTGCCCGGGGAGATCTCGGCGACCATCGCCAGGACCCGGTCGGCGATCTCGTCGAACTGCACGCGCTCGTCCAGGTTCTGAGAAAGCGTCTCGTGCACGATCGCGATGGACCCGACCCGGCGCACCGCTTCCTCCAGCGCCGCGCGGCCGCGTTCGGAACCGATCCGCCGGGCCTGGAGGCGCAGCAGCGCCGCCACCGTCTGGAGGTTGTTCTTCACCCGGTGGTGGATTTCCCGGATGGTCGCGTCCTTGGTGATCAGCTCTCGTTCGCGGCGGCGAAGTTCGGTGACGTCCCGGAGCAGGACCAGTGAACCGATGCGGGTCCCCTTCGGCTTGAGCGGGATCGCCCGGAACTGGATCACCCCGCCGATCGCCTCGATCTCGAACTCGCGCGGCGCCCAGCCGCTGGCGAGCTTGGCGAGCGCTTCGTCCACCGGCCCGCGGGAAGGGGCGAGTTCGGCGGTGGTCCGGCCGAGATGGTGGCCGACGAGGTCGGCCGCGAGACCCATGCGGTGGTAGGCGGACAGGGCGTTCGGAGAGGCGTACTGGACGATGCCCTCGGCGTCGAGCCGGATCAGCCCGTCGCCCACCCGGGGCAGGGCACCCATGTCGAGCTGCCGGTCCGCGAACGGGAAGGCTCCGGTGGCGATCATCTGCGCGAGGTCGGAGGCGCTCTGCAGGTAGGTGAGTTCCAGCCGGCTGGGGGTGCGGACCGTGAGGAGGTTGGTGTTGCGGGCGATGACGCCGAGAACGCGGTCCTCACGCCGTACGGGGATGGACTCGACGCGGACGGGGACCTCCTCGCGCCACTCCGGGTCGCCCTCCCGTACGATCCGTCCCTCGTCCAGGGCCACGTCCAGCATGGGCCGGCGACCGCGCGGGACGAGATGGCCGACCATGTCGTCCTGGTGCGAGGTCGGGCCGGTGTTGGGCCGCATCTGGGCGACGGAGACATAACGGGTGCCGTCCCGGGTGGGGATCCACAGGACCAGGTCGGCGAAGGACAGGTCGGAGAGCAGCTGCCACTCCGAGACCAGCAGATGCAGCCACTCGAGGTCGGTCTCGTCGAGAGCCGTATGCCGACGTACGAGTTCGTTCATGGTGGGCACATCAGCGAGCGTACCGGGGCGTCGCACCCTCCCCGGAAACACCCGCGGGCCGCGGCGCCTGGGAGGGACCCTCAGCCCTCCCGGCACCGCAGCCCGGAGCGACATCGGCCGTGGGGTGTGCGGTCCCGGTCGGCCGAGGGATGAGGAACCGGGGCAGTCAGGGCAGAGAGCTCCGGATCCTCGGTCCGCCTTCCTGTGCGGGGAAGGCAGGCTGGTGTGCACTGATACGCATTGTGGACTAGACCACTACCCGTGTCCATGCGTCGGACGCTGTTCGCTGTTGTCTTTTTCCGCGTCGGCTTCCCGCGTCGGTTTTCTGCACCGGCTTCCTGCACCGGCTTCCTGCGTCGACTTCCAGCGTCGCGTTTTCCATGATCACGCGGAGACGGGTCCACGGTCGCCCGCTGTGCAGCCTATCCCGCGGGGGCGTGGTACGGGACCGGAAGAGCATGCCGATCTCGGCGATTGGGCCGTGACCGCCCCGTCCTGGGATGCTGAGGTGGGACCGATGGCCCGGCACCCGTGGCCTCGGCCGGGACGGGACCCGGTTCTGTTAAATTTATATTGGTCTAAACCATACGACTCGTCCGCCCCGCCCCGGGCAGGTCACCAGTCGAGTCCCCCTCTCAGATCGGCAGGCTCAGCGTGGAAGTTGTCATCGTTCCGGACGCCAAGGCCGGCGGCGAACTCATCGCCGGGACCATGGCGCAACTCCTGCGGCGCAGGCCCGACGCCCTGCTCGGCGTGGCCACCGGCTCCACACCGCTGCCCGTCTACCAGGCGCTGGCCGACCAGGTGCGCTCCGGTGCCGTGGACACCTCCCGGGCGAGGATCGCCCAGCTCGACGAGTACGTGGGGCTGCCCGTCGATCACCCCGAGTCCTACCGTTCGGTGGTCCGGCGCGAGGTGCTGGAGCCGCTCGGGATCGGGATGGACGCCTTCCTCGGCCCCGACGGCTCGGCCGAGGACGTGCAGGCCGCGTGCGAGGCGTACGACAAGGCGCTGGGCGACGCCGGCGGCATCGACCTGCAGCTGCTCGGCATCGGGACGGACGGGCACATCGGGTTCAACGAGCCGTGCTCCTCACTCGTCTCGCGCACCCGGATCAAGACACTGACCGAGCAGACCCGGATGGACAACGCGCGCTTCTTCGAGGGCGACGTCGACCAGGTCCCGCACCACGTCATCACCCAGGGCATCGGCACCATCCTGGAGGCCCGCCACCTGGTGCTGTTCGCCACCGGCGAGGGCAAGGCGGAGGCGATCGCCGCGACCGTCGAGGGTCCGCTGGCCGCCGTGTGCCCGGCGTCCGCTCTGCAGTTGCACCCGCACGCCACGGTCGTCGTCGACGAGGCCGCCGCCGGCAAGCTCAAGTTCGCCGACTACTTCCGGTACGCCCACGTGAACAAGCCGGACTGGCAGGGGATCTGACCGAGGGCGCCGAAGGCGCCGTGGGCACCCGGTGCCCATGGGCCGCCCCGGTGGACTAGACCAGCCTCCGCCCCAGGGGTATACAGAGGGGATCACGGAGCGTGCGGGGGACGTCCCCCGCCCACAGCCGTGCCACGATGTGGGCCGGGGCCGATGGGGTGTCGGTCGTTCGGCACTCGGAGCCGGGAAGGCAGAGCATGAGCACCGACGTCAACAGTACGGAGAGCGAGGGCGGGGCCACGGTCCGTACGGCTCGCGTGCCCAAGTACTACCGGTTGAAGAAGCACCTGCTGGACATGACCGAGACGGCTCCGCCCGGCACGCCGGTCCCGCCCGAGCGCACCCTGGCGGCGGAGTTCGACACCTCGCGCACCACCGTGCGCCAGGCGCTCCAGGAGCTGGTGGTCGAGGGCCGCCTGGAGCGCATCCAGGGCAAGGGCACCTTCGTAGCCAAGCCCAAGGTCTCGCAGGCGCTGCAGCTCACCTCGTACACCGAGGACATGCGCGCCCAGGGCCTGGAGCCCACCTCCCAGCTGCTGGACGTCGGCTACATCACCGCCGACGACGGGCTCGCCGAACTGCTCGACATCACCCCCGGCGGACGGGTGCTGCGCATCGAGCGGCTGCGCATGGCCAACGGGGAGCCGATGGCCATCGAGACCACCCACCTGAGCGCGAAGCGCTTCCCGGCGCTGCGCCGCAGCCTCGTCAAGTACACCTCCCTCTACACCGCCCTCGCCGAGGTGTACGACGTCCACCTGGCGGAGGCCGAGGAGACCATCGAGACCTCGCTGGCCACCCCGCGCGAGGCCGGCCTGCTCGGCACCGATGTGGGACTGCCGATGCTGATGCTCTCCCGGCACTCCCGGGACCGGGACGGGCAGCCGGTGGAGTGGGTGCGGTCGGTGTACCGGGGCGACCGGTACAAGTTCGTCGCCCGCCTGAAGCGCCCCCAGGACTGAGCCCCGGAGGGATCGGCGGGGGTTTCACCGGAGATTCCGCCGCTGTCCGGGCGAGGTTCCGTGGAGTTTAAGTACGCAATCCCCGCGAGGGGTTCCGTCCCGGTCCGCCGCGACCTAGATTTCCTGCGCGTCAAACAGGCGATCAGCGAGGGGACGGAACCGTTCTATGTCGCAAGCCCCGGAAACCGGCAGACGGCCGGTGGTGACGCCGATGCGCGTCGTCATCGCCGTCTGCCTCCTGGCACCGTTCGTGGCCCTGATGTGGGTCGGCTCGTACGCGAAGACCGACCCCGCCCTCATGGGCATCCCGTTCTTCTACTGGTACCAGATGCTGTGGGTGCCGGTCTCCGCCTCACTGACGATGACCGCGTACAAGCTGTGGCAGCGTGACCAGCGCGCCCACGCGGCCGCGAAGGGCGGTGCTCAGCGGTGAACGACGGCGTGAACGGCGTGGCACTCGCCGTCTTCATCTTCTTCTTCGTCCTCGTCACGGTGATGGGCTTTCTGGCCGCCCGCTGGCGCAAGGCCGCGAACGAGCACAGCCTCGACGAATGGGGCCTGGGCGGGCGGTCGTTCGGCACCTGGGTCACCTGGTTCCTGCTCGGCGGCGACCTGTACACGGCGTACACCTTCGTGGCCGTACCGGCGGCGATCTACGCGGCCGGCGCGGCGGGCTTCTTCGCGGTGCCGTACACGGTCCTCGTGTACCCGCTGATCTTCACCTTCCTGCCCCGGCTGTGGTCGGTTTCGCACAAGCACGGCTATGTGACGACGTCCGACTTCGTGCGCGGGCGGTTCGGCTCCAAGGGGCTGTCGCTGGCGGTGGCGCTCACCGGCATCCTGGCGACGATGCCGTACATCGCGCTCCAACTGGTCGGCATCCAGGCGGTGCTGGACGTGATGGGCGTCGGCGGCGGGGAGAGCACCCACTGGTTCGTCAAGGACCTGCCGCTGCTGATCGCCTTCGGTGTGCTGGCGGCGTACACGTATTCGTCGGGTCTGCGGGCCCCCGCACTGATCGCGTTCGTGAAGGACACGCTGATCTATCTCGTGATCGCGGTGGCGATCATCTACATCCCGATCAAGCTGGGCGGCTTCGACGCCGTCTTCGCCAAGGCGAGCGAGGCGTACGGCGAGACCAACCCGGCCACGGGCGCGCCGCGCGGTTCGCTGGTGCCGGGCGAGGCGGGGCAGTGGACGTACGCCACGCTGGCGTTGGGCTCGGCGCTCGCGCTGTTCATGTACCCGCACTCGATCACCGCGACGCTGTCCTCGCGCAGCCGTGAGGTGATCCGCCGCAACACCACGATCCTGCCGCTGTACTCACTGATGCTGGGCCTGCTGGCGCTGCTCGGTTTCATGGCGATCGCGGCCGGGGTCGATGTCAGCAACGGGCAGCTGGCGATCCCGCAGTTGTTCGAGAACATGTTCCCGGACTGGTTCGCCGGTGTGGCCTTCGCGGCGATCGGCATCGGTGCGCTGGTGCCGGCGGCGATCATGTCGATCGCGGCCGCGAACCTGTTCACCCGCAACATCTACAAGGACTTCCTCAAGCCCGACGCGACACCGGCGCAGGAGACCAAGGTCTCCAAGGTGGTCTCGCTGCTGGTGAAGGTGGGTGCGCTGGTCTTCGTCCTCACCATGGACAAGACGGTCGCCATCAACTTCCAGCTGCTCGGCGGCATCTGGATCCTGCAGACCTTCCCCGCCCTGGTGGGCGGCCTGTTCACCCGCTGGTTCCACCGCTGGGCGCTGCTCGGCGGCTGGGCGGTCGGCATGATCTACGGCACGGTCGCGGCGTACGGGGTGGCCTCGCCGACGCAGAAGCACTTCGGCGGTTCGTCGGACGAGATCCCGGGCATCGGTGAGATCGGCTACATCGGTCTCACCGCCTTCGTGCTCAACGCCCTGGTGACGATCGCCCTGACGTTCGCCCTGAGGGCGGCCAAGGCCCCCGAGGGCATCGACGAGACCCGGCCGCAGGACTACACGGCGGACGCGGGCGACCCGGGTGTCAGCGCGGAGCTGCCCCTGGACACGGCGGAGAGCAAGCACTGACGCACCCGGCGTCCGGCTCCAGCCCCCTCGCGGGGCTCACGGGCCGTCGGAGAAATCCGGCGGCCCGTCGCCGTCCCGTCGGGCACACTCACCTCATGGACATCGTCACCCGGCCGGTGGAGCCGTACGAGTACGAGGAACTCGGCGAGCTCACCGCGCAGGCCTATCTCCTTGACGGGCTGCTCGACTTCGGGGAGAGCGACGCGTACCTCGGCCGGCTCCGGGACGTGGCGGGGCGGGCAGCGGCCGCCGAGGTGCTGGTCGCCGTGGAGCGGGGAACGGTGCTGGGCGGGGTGACCTTCGTGCCGGGCCCCGGTCCGATGGCCGACATAGCGGGGCCGGACGAGGCGGAGATCCGGATGCTGGCGGTCGCCCGCGCGGGCCGGGGCCGTGGCGCCGGGGAGGCCCTGGTGCGCGCCTGCGTCGACCGGGCACGGGCGATCGAGGGGTGCCGTCGGATCGTGCTGTCGACCCAGCGCACCATGCGCTCCGCCCACCGCGTCTACGAACGGCTGGGTTTCACCCGCACCCCCGAACGCGACTGGAACCCGCTGCCGGACCTGGACGACATCATGCTGCTCACCTACGAGCTGACGCTCTGACATTACCGCGCTCCAGCACCATCCCGACACAAGATATGGGTCCGCCGGCGACACACGGCACAAGATGTATGCTCATGCCTGCTGTCGCCGCAGGGGAATCCGGTGTGAATCCGGAACTGTCCCGCAACGGTGTACTTGTGCGTGTCCGCGTTTTCTGCGTTCCCGCACGGCTTCAGTCCGAGGACCTGCCGACAGTGCGCCCGGCCGTCCGGTCCGGGTGCCTGACGTCCGGGCCTCGTGGAATGGGCCGGTGGACGCGAGGTGCGTGCGCGCGCCCGTGTGCTGCCCCCCGCCCTCGACCAGGCCCCGTGCCGAGCGAGGGAGAGCCCCACGTGACCATCGCGCCAGCCGATCCGGCTTCAGCGGTCGACGTGACCGACATGAGCGGCGTGAGCGACGGCCCCGGTGCCGCGCTGCTGCGGACCCTGACCGAGCTGACCGTCGACCTCCAGGGCGCCGACCCCGGCCGGGTCGCCGCCGCCGCGCTGCGCGGCCGGTCCGCCCATGCGGACGAGACCGAGCTGCGGGAGCTGGCCACCGAGGCGGCGGCCGGGCTCATCTCCGAGGACCCCGCCTACTCCCGGCTCGCCGCACGACTGCTGACGCTCGGCATCCGTGCCGAGGCCGCCTCGCAGGGTGTCACGTCGTTCGCCTCCTCGATCTCGACGGGACACCGCGAGGGCCTCGTCGCTGACCGGACCGCCGAGTTCGTCGCGCTGCACGCGGCCCGTCTCGACGCGCTGATCGACCTCGGCGCGGACGACCGTTTCGGCTACTTCGGCCTGCGTACCCTGCACAGCCGCTATCTGCTGCGGCACCCGGTCACCCGCAAGGTCGTCGAGACACCGCAGCACTTCCTGCTGCGGGTCGCCGCCGGTCTCGCCGAGAGCGACACCTCCCGCTCGGTGGACGAAGTCGCCGCGCTGTACGGCCTGATGAGCCGCCTGGAATACCTTCCCTCCTCCCCCACCCTGTTCAACTCCGGTACCCGGCACCCCCAGATGTCGTCCTGCTACCTCCTCGACTCCCCCAAGGACGAACTGGACTCCCTCTACGACCGCTACCACCAGGTGGCCCGCCTCTCCCAGCACGCCGGCGGCATCGGCCTGTCCTACTCCCGCGTCCGCTCCCGCGGTTCGCTGATCCGCGGCACCAACGGGCACTCAGGCGGCATCGTCCCGTTCCTGAAGACCCTGGACTCCTCGGTCGCCGCCGTGAACCAGGGCGGCCGGCGCAAGGGCGCGGCGGCGGTCTACCTGGAGACCTGGCACTCGGACGTCGAGGAGTTCCTGGAGCTGCGCGACAACACCGGTGAGGACGCCCGCCGCACGCACAACCTGAACCTCGCGCACTGGGTGCCGGACGAGTTCATGCGCCGGGTCAGCGCCGACGCGCCGTGGTCGCTGTTCTCCCCGTCCGACGTCCCGGACCTGGTCGACCTGTGGGGCGAGGAGTTCGACGCGGCCTACCGGGCCGCCGAGGCGGCGGGTCTGGCGACGAGGACGCTCCCCGCGCGGGAGCTGTACGGGCGCATGATGCGCACCCTCGCCCAGACCGGCAACGGCTGGATGACCTTCAAGGACGCCGCCAACCGCACCGCCAACCAGACCGCCGAGCCGGGCCACGTCGTCCACTCGTCCAACCTGTGCACGGAGATCCTCGAGGTCACCAGTGACGGGGAGACGGCGGTCTGCAACCTCGGGTCGGTCAACCTCGGCGCGTTCGTCGACCGGGCGAACGGCGGCCTCGACTGGGAGCGGCTGGACACCACCGTCCGCACCGCCGTCACCTTCCTGGACCGGGTCGTCGACATCAACTTCTACCCGACCGAGCAGGCGCGCCGTTCCAACGCCCGCTGGCGCCCGGTGGGGCTGGGCGTGATGGGCCTCCAGGACGTCTTCTTCCAGCTCCGGCTGCCCTTCGACTCCCCCGGGGCGAAGGCCCTCTCGACCCGTGTCGCCGAGCGGATCATGCTCGCCGCGTACGAGACGTCCGCCGACCTCGCCGAGTCCCACGGCCCTCTGCCGGCCTGGGAGAAGACGCGTACGGCCCGGGGCGTCCTGCACCCCGACCACTACGGCGTGGAGGTGACCTGGCCCGAGCGGTGGGCCGCGCTGCGCGCGCGCATGGGCGCGACCGGCCTGCGCAACTCGCTGCTCCTGGCGATCGCGCCGACCGCCACCATCGCCTCGATCGCGGGCGTGTACGAGTGCATCGAGCCGCAGGTGTCCAACCTTTTCAAGCGCGAGACGCTGTCCGGCGAGTTCCTCCAGGTCAACTCGTACCTGGTGGACGACCTGAAGCGGCTCGGCGTCTGGGACGCGCGGACCCGTGAGGCGCTGCGCGAGGCGGGGGGCTCGGTGCAGGGCTTCACCTGGATCCCCGAGGAGGTGCGCGGGCTGTACCGCACCGCGTGGGAGATCCCGCAGCGCTCTCTGATCGACATGGCTGCCGACCGCACCCCGTTCCTGGACCAGTCGCAGTCGCTGAACCTGTTCATGGAGACGCCGACCATCGGCAAGCTCTCCTCGATGTACGCCTACGCCTGGAAGCGGGGCCTGAAGACCACGTACTACCTGCGCTCGCGCCCCGCGACCCGCATCGCCCGCGCGGCCCAGGGCCAAGCCCGAACGCAAGCACCCTCCCCGGCCCCCGGCCGGCAGTCGGCGTCCGACCCCGAAGCGGTCGCCTGCTCCCTTGAGAACCCCGAGTCCTGCGAGGCCTGCCAGTGATGTCCAGCACCGCCACCACCGCCCGAACCCAGAACCTTCTCGACCCGGGCTTCGAGCTCACCCTGCGCCCCATGCGCTACCCCGACTTCTACGAGCGCTACCGGGACGCCATCAAGAACACCTGGCACGTGGAGGAGGTCGACCTCCACTCGGACGTCGCCGACCTGGCGAAGCTCAGTCCGGAAGAGCAGCACCTGATCGGGCGGCTGGTGGCCTTCTTCGCCACCGGCGACTCGATCGTGGCCAACAACCTGGTGCTCACCCTCTACAAGCACATCAACTCCCCGGAAGCACGGCTGTATCTGTCCCGGCAGCTGTTCGAGGAGGCGGTGCACGTCCAGTTCTACCTGACCCTGCTGGACACCTATCTGCCCGCCCCGGAGGACCGCGCCGCCGCCTTCGCCGCGGTGGAGAACATCCCCTCCATCCGTGAGAAGGCCGAGTTCTGCTTCAGGTGGATGGACTCGGTGGAGAAGCTCGACCGGCTGGAGACGCGGGCCGACCGCCGTCGTTTCCTGCTCAACCTGATCTGCTTCGCCGCGTGCATCGAGGGCCTGTTCTTCTACGGGGCGTTCGCCTACGTCTACTGGTTCCGCAGCCGGGGCCTGCTGCACGGTCTCGCGACGGGCACCAACTGGGTGTTCCGGGACGAGACGATGCACATGTCCTTCGCCTTCGACGTGGTCGACACCGTGCGCAAGGAGGAGCCGGAGCTGTTCGACGACCGGCTTCAGCAGGAGGTGACGGACATGCTGCGCGAGGCGGTCGAGGCGGAACTGCAGTTCGGGCGCGACCTGTGCGGCGACGGGCTGCCGGGCATGAACACCGAGTCGATGCGGCAGTACCTGGAGTGCGTCGCCGACCAGCGTCTCGTCCGCCTGGGCTTCACGCCGGTGTACGGCTCGGACAACCCGTTCTCCTTCATGGAGTTGCAGGGCGTCCAGGAACTCACGAACTTCTTCGAGCGGCGTCCGTCCGCGTACCAGGTCGCCGTGGAGGGCACGGTCGACCTGGACGAGGACTTCTAGGACGGTCCGCGGGGCCCGGGGCCCGTCCGGTGTCCGCCGGGGCGCCACCCGTTCTCACGCCGCGCGTGCGGTGTGCTGTGAGGTGGCACCCCGTGCGGGGCCGTGCACGGTGCTCCCCGCCGGCCGGGACGGCCCGGCGACCGTGAGCCACCACGCGGCTGCCGCGTCCCGTCCGGCCGCTTCCCGTTCGGCCGCGGCGCTGTCGGCCTCGGCCCGCCTCAGCTGCCGGTCCGTCCTCCGGTCGCGCGCGATGCCGACGACGGCGGGGAGAGCCATCAGGGCGAGCAGTCCGAGGACGAACAGCATTCCGATCAGTGCTTCCATCTGCGTCGTGTCCATGTACCTCACTGTCTCGCCGGACACTCCTCGCCAACCAGTGGCAGAACTGCCGCACACCCTCGATTCACTGCCACTGGTGAGGCACACTGGAGCCATGCTCCGCAATGTGGCCGCCGTCCTGCTCGACGGTGTGAACCCCTTCGAACTCGGCGTCGTCTGCGAGGTCTTCGGCGTCGACCGCAGTGATGAAGGCCTCCCTGTCTACGACTTCGCGGTCGCCTCGGCCGAAGGCCCCGCCCTGCTCAGCAGCACGGGCTTCTCACTCCAGGTCGAGCACGGCCTGGAGCGCCTGGAGACGGCGGACCTCATCGCCGTACCCGCCGGGTCGTGCTACGAGACACGGGACTTCCCGCCCCATCTGCTGGACGCGCTGCGCCGGGGTGCTGACCGGGGCGCGCGGGTCCTCAGCGTCTGCTCCGGTGTGTTCGTGCTCGCCGCCGCCGGTCTCCTCGACGGCCGGCGCGCCGCCGTCCACTGGCGCCATGCGGATGCGCTGACCAGGAGGTATCCCCACCTGACCGTCGAGCCGGAGGTGCTCTACGTCGACGAGGACCCGGTGATCACCTCCGCGGGCACCGCTGCCGGTATCGACGCCTGTCTGCATCTCGTGCGCAAGGAACAGGGCTCCGCCGTCGCCAACCGGATCGCGCGGCGCATGGTGGTGCCCCCGCACCGCGACGGGGGGCAGGCCCAGTACATCGAGCGGCCGTTGCCACGGTCCGGGGGCGACACCGTCTCCGAGGTGCTGGTGTGGATGGAGCGCCATCTGGACGAGGAGGTCACGGTCGAGCAGCTCGCGGTCCGCGCCCACATGTCCCCGCGCACCTTCGCCCGCCGCTTCCAGCAGGAGACCGGCACCACGCCGTACCGCTGGATCCTGCGCCAGCGGGTCCTGCTCGCCCAGCAAATGCTGGAGGGGACGGACGAGACCGTGGACGTGATCGCGGGCCGTACGGGCTTCGGCAACGCGGCTGCGCTGCGCCACCATTTCGTGCGCACCGTGGGCACGACCCCGCACACCTACCGGCGGACGTTCCGCGGCCCCGAGGCCGCCTGAACGCCCGCCGGACGGGACGGTTCAGCGCGCGACCGGCCTCAGCAGCAGCCGGTTCGGCCGCAGAGTGATGCCGACCCGGGTGGCGTCGTCGGAGCCGGCCACCTGCTCGAAGCGGTACCTCGTCGCCAGCGCCGCGGTGATCAGTGTCAGCATGGCCATGGAGAAGTGGTCGCTCGGGCACTTGCGGTTGCCCAGGCTGAAGGGACGCATGGCGTACTTCGGAACGTCCTTCGAGTTTTCCGGAAGCCACCGGTCCGGGTCGAACTCCAGGTTGCGCTCGTACGACTTCGGATCGCGCTGGATCGCGTACGGGCTGTAGATGACGTCCGCCCCGGCCGGAATGCGGTAGCCACCGAGTTCCTTGTCGGCGACCGCCCGACGCGTCAATATCCAGACGGCGGGCCACAAACGCATGGCCTCGACGACGACATTGTTGGTGTGGGTGAGCTTGCGGACGTCCTCGAATGCCACCGGACGCCCACCGGTGACGTCGAGTACTTCGTTTCGCACCCTGTCCCCGTGTTCCGGATGCGCGGCGAGTGCCTGAAGCAGCGACATGATCGTGGAGGCGATCGTCTCGCTGCCGGGAGTGAGTATCGCGACCACCTGGTCGTGGATCTCCTGCTCCCCGATCGGGTCACCATTGTCGTCCTTCGCCGTCAGCAATGCCGTCAGCAAATCGTCCGGCTTTTGACCGGATGCGCGGCGTTCGGCGACGATCTCGTCGACCACGCGGTGCAAATCGGCCAGTGCCCGGTTGAATTCGCGATTGGCCGGCAGCGGCAGCTTGTACAGCGGGCCGAGCGGCACCACCATCCGCCGGTACATGCCGCGGAAGACAGTGGCGAGCGCGGCGCACAGCCGCTCCGCCCGCTCGTCCATGTACACACCGCGCAGCAGACAGCGCGCCGCGACGCGCACGGCGATCCGGAACGACTCGGAGGTGCAGTCGACCGGCTCCCCCGACGCCCAGCGTTCGGTCAGCGCGTGTGCCTCCTCCTCCATGATCGGGCCGTAGGCGGGGATGGCGTCGAGCTTGAAGGCGGGCTGGATGGTGCGCCGCTGACGCCGGTGCAGCGGGCCGTTGGCCGTGGCCACGCCCTCCTTGCCGAGCAGGCCCTCCAGGGACTCCCACAGGGGGCCGGAGATGATGTAGTCGGGATCGAGCGCCAGCGCCCCGGTGAGGGCGGGCGTGGTGACGGCGTACACCGTCTTGGGGCCGAGCTTCAGCCGCACGATGTCGCCGTGGTCGCGCAGCTGGGCCATGAAGGCCAGTGGATCGCGGACCAGTCTGAGGCCGTGGCCCAGGCCGGGGACTCCGCCACCGGCCACCGGAGGCTCGCGCGGTTCGGTCACCGCGGACGCGTCGGACGCGTCGGGCTTCACCGAGTCGACGGTCATTTCTCACCTGCCGCTTCGTTGTTGACGTACGGGGGTGTGGAGCGGTCGTCCCAGCTGTCGACCATGTACCGGCCGGACTCGTGGTGGAACCAGTAGACGGAACTGAACCAGTTCCGCATGTTTCCGAGGCAGACCCGCACTGCGGCGCCCAGTTCCTTTCCTCCCACCGTGCCGTCGTCGAGGCTGTCGGCGAACTTCAGGGCGCCCTGTTCGGCGTCCAGGAATTCCGTGATGCATTCCTCGACGCGGCGCCGCACGTCGGTGACCGCCTCTTCGAGAGTCAGCCCTTCATGGACGATGAGACTGATTCCGAGATTGTGCACCTCATGACCCGCTATTTCCTTCGGGAGCGAGCAGAGGTCGTTGTACCAGGCGGCGAATTCCTGACTGAGCAGGGCCGCCTTCCGATAGGACGGGTCCTTCCGTACGGCGTCCGGGAGTTCACAGCCCGCACTCGGCTCCAGGAGGTCGGTCCAGATCCAGTGCGCGAAGGTGAGCCGACGCAGTTCGAGGTACTCCTCGACGGTCGGGACGATTCCCTCCGTCCGGTTGTGGAACTCCCGGTCGTACGCCTCGATCACCGTGTGGAAGTGCCGGGCGAACCGGGCGTTCCAGGTGTCCGGAAGGAACGAGTACAGCCGCCGCACGCTGTCCGCGAGCCCGGACACCAGTGGATCCTCGTGGCGCAGGTGCTCCGTGGGACTGTCGAGAGCCGTGTGCAGCAGGTCCTTCAGCCGCCGCCAGGCGGTGGGTCGGCCGTGCACGATGTCGCGGTCGTGACGGTCGTCCCAGACGAAGAACCACGCGCTGTAGTCCGCTATCGCCTGCAGGACCTCGTCGGCTGCGTCGGTGTAGTAGCCCGCCATGAGGTCCGTGTAGCACAGGCCATCGGCATATTCGGCCACCTTGTCGGGCGGCATCAGCCGCTTTTCGAGCAGCCACGCACGGGTTTCCTGCTGGAGCCTGGGCCAATACGGATGGAGTTGCCGGGAAAACGCCGCCTCGATCACCGGGAGAGACAGCGCCTGTGGTACCGCGACGGTGGTCGGTTTCGATGTGGTGCCGTGTGACAAAGCATGCACGAACAATCCCCTCTCGGCCGCCAGTTGACATGTGCCCGGCCCTCTCTGCCGGGCGTGCGCCGGTGCGTATCCCCACGCCTCCATTCAGCACCACAACTGACCGCCCTGGGAGCGTATTTGCTCCATTCACTACCCCGCGGTGCCGAGATTCTCCCCTTGTGTGGCTGATTTCAGGGTTGATGACCCGTCGAGGGATCGAACACATGACGGAAAGGCGAACGGCGTCCGGTCCGGAAGGGAATCCGGACCGGACGCCGTGCGCAGGTGAGTTCTGTGCCCCGGGGGACCTGAGTGGCGACAGGGGCCACCGGGCTCCGGGGCGCGAAGGACCCGGTGGTCAGTCGTTGGCGACCACGGGGTAGCGCGGCTCGTTCTCGGCCATCTGCCGCAGCGCGTCCTTGCGTTCCCGCTTGGACAGCCGGTCGATGTAGAGGTAGCCGTAGAGATGGTCGGTCTCGTGCTGCAAACACCGTGCGAAGTAGCCGGTGCCGCGTACCTTGACCGGGTTGCCCTGCTCGTCCTGGCCGGTCACCTCGGCGTAGTCGGGCCGGGCCAGCGGAGCGTACGCGGTGGGTACCGACAGGCAGCCCTCGTTGGTGTCGTCCAGCCGGCGCTTTTCGGCGGGCAGTTCGACCAGCTTGGGGTTGCAGACCACCCCGGCGTGACGCACACCTTCGTCGTCCGGGCAGTCGTAGACGAAGACCTTCAGGTCGACGCCGATCTGGTTCGCGGCCAGCCCCACGCCCTCCGCGGTGCGCTGGCTGGCGAACATGTCCGCGACCAGCTGCTGGAGCTCGGGGCCGAAGTCGGTGACGTCCCTGCACTCCTTGTGCAGCACCGGGTTGCCGACCACGGTGATCGGTCGCGAGGTGCCTCGCTCGACCCAGGCGGCCTCGCGCTCGGCGCAGTCCTCCGTGTCGATGACGTACCCCTCGTCGTCGACGGGGAGCACGCCCGCGTGCTGCTGATCGGTGTCCTGCTGAGCCATGACCGACGTACGCCTTCCTGGAAAACATGGGGGATGGTGCTGATACAGGGTACGGTGACCGGCCGCCCCGCCGGCCCCGGTCCCCGACGCGGTCTGCGCCCGGCGCGCGGCCCCGGCAGCCGGCCTAACAAACCTCTTCCAGGTCCCGCCAGTCGCGTGAGTCCGGGCTGTCCGCGACCCAGCCGTCCAGCAGGCCGCGGACCAGCGAGGCGGGTGCGGCGAGCCCGCACTCCCGCTCCGGCACCCACAGCTGCCCGTCGGTGCGGTGACCGAGCGGCCCGGGGTGTCCGGGCTCGCTGTGGTCGTGCGGGTCGAGGTGCTCGCCCTCGCCCTCGTCGGACGGCATCCGGGACTCCGAGCACATCCGGCACAGCAGCCGCACCGAGGACGACCAGTCCTCGGCGGCGAATCCCGCGTCCGCGGCCAGCTGCTCCAGTGCGTCCCGGTCGGCCTCGCCGGCGGCCTCCAGCAGGACCACCCAGGTCGGCACGGGTGAGGGCGCCCACAGCTCGATCTCGTCGAACACCGGGTAGGTGTGTCCGGCGACCGTGCTCCGCTCGCCGTGCGGCACCCCGTCGTGCAGGACGACCTCGCCCCAGCGGCGGCCGGAGGACGGCAGCGGAATGGACAGCACCTCGATCCGCGCGGGGTCCAGTCGCCGCCCCCAGACGACCTCGGCCTCCCCCTCCGGGGACAGCCGTACGGCCGCACTGCCCAGGTCCATGCCGAGCGGCTCACCCGAGCCGGTGGGGCTCCCGGGCACCCGGAGCCCGTAGGCCTGCCAGGCGCGGCGGGCCAGCGGCCAGTCCTGCAGGGCGGTGGCGGCGATGCCGACGTTCCACCAGTCGGGCGCCCCGGCGTCCCGGTCGAGCAGCGCGACGGCCCTGAGGCCCGCCGCCCGTGCCTGCTCCCAGTCGTGCCGGAACTTGTGCAGCAGCGCGAGGTTGAACCAGGACTCCGACAGCCAGGGTTCCAGATCGGCGGCCCGGGTCAGCAGCGCGCCCGCGTCCTCGTACCGGCCGTCGCCGATGAGTGTGAACGCGCGGTCCGTGGCCTGCCGCCAGGAGGCGGAGGGCCGGTTCCGTCCCTTGCCGAAGATCCTCACGATTCCCGCCTGCCAGTTCCGTTCGGTGGGCGGCCTAGCCCCCCGGACACCGTCTCCTTCGCATCCAACCACGTACGGCCGGAACGGCGCTCATTACCCATGGGTTACCCAGCCCCGGGCCGGGTAAGACCGTCCCGTTCGCGGCTCTCGCCGCGCTCGGCACCCGCCCTCGCACCCCGGCGCCGTCCCCGTGCCGATGTCCCCATTCCCTCAGATTCCCTCAGGTCGCATACCGGTCTCCGTGTTCTCCGAGGTCCCTGCGTTCCCGGGACAACACCCGGGCCAGTGATTCGACGACCTGGGGCGCGTACTCCCCGGCGGCACCCAGCCGCAGTTCCTCCAGTGCCGTGAGCGGCCCGCCGGGCCCTCCTGCCCGGGACTTCTCGTCGTACGCGTTCACCACCCGGACGATCCGCGCGGCCAGCGGCTGCTCCCGGTGGGGGTCGGCCTGCCGCTCCACGATCCCCGCCACCCGCGGATCCACGCCGGTCTGGCGGACCACCGCGCCGCCGAGGAGGGCGATCCGCCGCTGTTCCGGGACGGGCAGGGCGGCGGTGGCGCCCACGGGCACCGGGTCGACGAGGCTGAGCTGGCCGATGTCGTGCATCAGGGCGGCGTACTCCAGCACCGTCAGGTCGGGTTCGGTCAGCCCCAGGTCCCGGCCCACCGACTGGCTGAGTTCGGCGACCCTGCGGGCGTGCCCGGCCGGGGTGCAGCCGGCGATCTCGGTGGCCCGCGCGAGGGAGGTGATGGTCTGCCGGTAGGTCGCCCGGACCGCGGCGTACCGCCGGTAGGACAGCTGCGCGAGCAGCAGCGGCACGGACAGGAGGGGCAGTGCCCAGAGTCCCACGACCGCGACGCCGAGTGCCATCACCGCGCCCGTCGCGACGACGGCGGCCCCGATGCCGGGCAGGGCCCGCAGCTCGTCGCGCAGCGCCGGCGGGAAGGGCCGGCCGGTGCGGGAGTGGGCCAGTGCGGCGGCGAGCACGGCGTCGCAGAGCGTGGACAGGGACAGCAGGGCGAGCAGCAGCAGCGCGTGGGCGGAGCCGCCCCAGTCGTCGAACGTTCCTCGGCCGTAGAGGGGCTGGAAGCACACGGCGACGAACCCGACGGTGAGTGTCCGGCGGGCCAGGTGGTCGCGGGCGGGGCCGGGGCCGCGCCCGACGTGCGGCACGCTGCCGAGCAGGGAGCCGGCGAGGACCACGGTGACGATCTGGGCCGCGTCGTGGTGGGTGGACCGCCCGTCGGCCTCACCGAGCAGCGCGTACGCCAGTGCTCCGGCGGCGGCGAGCGGTGCGGCCTGACGGATGTGCGGCCCGTTGTGCCGGGTGAGTTCGCCGGCGGCCACGAGCACCCCGAAGGCGAGGGCGATGCCCCGTTCCGTGATCCCGGTCCACAGGGTGGCGCCGAGACAGCCGGTGGCGAGCACGGCGGCGCATGCGTGCACGAGGGTGTGCAGCCGGAGGCTCATCGGCGGGCCCGGGGCTGGTCGGCGACGGGTCCGGCAGAGCCGGGGGCGGCGTCGGGAGCGGGGGTGGGGGCCGGTGCGGGGGCGGGCGGGTCGGGGGGCCGGACGTCCTCGGCCGTCACCGCGGGATGCCAGCCGGCTCGGCCGATCGCCCGTACCAGCGCTTCCACCATGCGCGGGTCGAAGTGGGCGCCCGCACACCGCTGGAGCTCCTCCAGCGCCACGGGCACCGGCCGGGCCCTGCTGTAGGACCGGGTGGAGGTCATCGCGTCGAAGGCGTCGGCGACGGCCACCACCCGTGCGGACTCCGGGATCTGACCGCCCGCCAGCCCGTAGGGGTAGCCGCTTCCGTCCAGCCGCTCGTGATGGTGCAGCACCGCCGCGCGGGCCTCACCCAGGAAGGAGATCCCCCGCACCATCTCGTGCCCGTACTCGGGGTGCAGCTCGATCACCCGCCGCTCCTCGGGGGTCAGCGGTCCGTTCTTGGTGAGCAGCCGGGTGGGCACACCGAGCTTGCCGACATCGTGCAGGATGCCCGCGAAGCGCAGCACCTCGGTCCGTTCGTCGTCCATGCCGAGCTCACGCGCGATCATCGTGGAGGCCTGCCCGACCCGCTCACTGTGCCCGCGCGTGTACCCGTCCTTGATGTCGACGGCCTGCACGAGTGCGCGGATCGTCGCCTGGTGGGCGGCCCGCTCCCGGTGGTACTGGGCGAACGCCCACCACGAGACACACATCGGCAGCAGTACGAGCAGCGCGGCCACCGGCCCGTAGGGGCTGCGCCACAGCAGGGCCATCATCAGTCCGGCGAGCCCGTGCACGGTGACCGGCGCGAGCGACCGCAGGAACTGCCGCCACCAGGCGGCCGGGCTCCCGCGCCAGAGCGGCACGCCGGCCGTGAGCGCCACGATGCCGCGGTCCAGCAGGGTGAGGAGCAGGCAGAACACCAGCACCGAGGCGCCGACCGCGCCCAGCGCCGCCGGCACGTCACCGGCCGCGACCGCGTTCCGGCCGCCGGCCGCCTGGTGCGCCCGGCTCGCGGCCCACACGGCGAGCGTCAGCTGAGCGGCCCGCCAGATCCGCCGCGCGAGGAACGGCCGCTGCTCCACCGGAGTGAGCAGCGCGCCGGGCAGCGCGACCAGCGCGGCAGCGGACGGCGGCAGCAGGAAGGCCGCGGCCAGCAGCACGGGATGGAAGGTGCCGCCCGGATTCGGGACACCGAGGTACCGGGACCGGACGAGGTACTCACAGCATGCGTACAGCACGGCGAGCGAGGCGAACTCACGCCAGGGAACGTGCGGCATCTGCAGGCCGTGCACGGCCTGCGCGACGTGCGGCGGCAGCAGACAGAGCAGGCCCGCCACGGCGACACCGGCCACATACACGCGGGCCCGCGTCGGTAACGCCTCCATGAGCCCCTCCCCCCGACCGTGCCTGCCGCGCTCGACGGCCTGCCGTCTGTCAGGTTCTGGAGCCTAGGGGGGCGAACGACGCTTCTGCGGGCCCAGAGTCCGCGGATTAGCACGTACGGGTGACGTCGCTCCCCTTTCGGGGGATGTTTTCGGGGAACGGTTTCCAGATCGGCCGGAGTCGGGCTGCCATACGACCGGTCGGGCGGCCGGTCTCAGGACTCCTGCGGCGTGGCCTGCGGAACCTGGGACGGCTCGGAGGCCTGGGGGGCCTGGGCCGGAGAAGCCGTGACGTCCTGATCGGGAACGGCCTGGCCGGAGCGGATCAGGTCGATTCGGCCCATGACCTTGGACCGCAGGTCGCCCGGCACGTCGTCATGCCCGCAGCACCGCTTGACCAGCTTCTTCACCGCTTGCTCGAGCCCGTACTTCTCGAGGCACGGCGAGCATTCCTCGAAGTGGTGCTCGAACTTCACGCAGTCGGCATCCGGCATCTCACGGTCGAGGAACTCGTAGAGATGGTCGAGGATCTCGCTGCAATCCGTCTCGTGCGGCTCTCCGCAGCTCATGACCCCGAGCCTTTCGCTTCGTTCGACTGTCCGGCGCCCGCCGGGACCAGTCCGCGCTCGCGCGCGTAGTCCTCGAGCATGCCGCGCAGTTGGCGGCGGCCACGGTGCAGCCGGGACATCACGGTACCGATGGGTGTGCCCATGATGTCGGCGATCTCCTTGTAGGCAAAGCCCTCGACGTCCGCGAGATACACGGCGATGCGGAACTCCTCGGGAATCGCCTGGAGCGCTTCCTTGACGTCCGAGTCGGGCAGGTGGTCGAGCGCCTGCGACTCCGCCGAGCGCAGACCGGTCGACATGTGCGACGCGGCACGCGCGATCTGCCAGTCCTCGATCTCCTCGGCGCCGCTGCGCTGCGGTTCACGCTGCTTCTTGCGGTACGAGTTGATGAAGGTGTTGGTGAGGATCCGGTACAGCCACGCCTTGAGGTTCGTGCCTTCGCGGAACTGGTGGAAGGACGCGTACGCCTTGGCGTACGTCTCCTGGACCAGGTCCTCGGCGTCCGCCGGGTTGCGCGTCATGCGCAGTGCGGCCGAGTACATCTGGTCGAGGAATTCGAGGGCGTCCCGCTCGAAGCGCGCGTTGCGCTCCGCGGGCGATTCGGCGCTCTTGTCGCCCCTGCCGCCCCGGCCCTCGGGCTGCTCCGCCTGGCCGTGTTCGGTCCCTGCGCCGGTACCGGGAACCGGACCCACCTCCTCCAGAGTCGTCGTGCGACCCAAAGCGGTCCCACTCGAATCGGAGGATAGACGACGATCCGGTCCGCCCGCCGCCCGAACAGGGGCGGTCCTGGCCGCGTGCAGCACCGTCCAGTCCAGGTCGGCACGGCTGCTGCGCCTCGGGCAATACGTCGACCCCATGCGGCGGACTCCCTCTCCTACGACGTCGGTGCCGGTGACCGGCGAATACGTCCGGGTCAACAGCGCGGAGGGCCGGGACATTCCCGAAGCTTTACCCGCGGGGGTCGGGCCGCCGCCGTCCGAGGGCGTCGACCCACCGCACGACCGCGTCGGTGACGACCGTCAGGGCCTCGTCCTGCGTGATGTCCGCCCGCTTGGGAACGCCGAGGCCGTGGTCACCGTGGGCCACCTCGACCAGTTCGTACGCCCACCCGTCTCCCACCACCGCCCTCGCGCGGGCGTTCCCCCGGAGCTGAACGCCCGAGGGGGCCCCCGGTGCACGGCCCCTCCCGTACTCGGGGAACTCCCCGGGCTTGCCGAACGGATCGTTGCCGCCCTGCACGACGAGGGTGGGGACCGCGGCGCCGAGCAGTTCCCCGGCGCGGGACTTCTCCGGCCTGCCCGGCGGGTGCAGGGGGAAGCTGAGGGCGAGTACGGCATGGGCGCCCAGTTCGCCGGCGGTCCGGCACGCGACGCGGGCTCCGGCGCTGCGCCCGCCCGAGATCACCGGCAGGCCCGGCTCCGTCAGTGCGGGCCAGATGCCCCGCCAGGCGAGGTCCAGGGTCTTCGGCGCGGGCGCCACCTTCCTTCCGGCCACCCGCCAGGGCTGCTCGACCAGGGCCACGGTCACTCCGTGCGCGGGGAGCACGGCGGCCAGGGCCTTCAGGTCGTGCGCCTCGATGCCGCCGCCGGCGCCGTGACCCAGCGCGAGGACGAGGCGTGGGGCGTGCCGGGCAGGGTGCCAGGTGATGCGGGCGGGGCCGGCTTCCGTCTCGACGGTCTCGACGGTCTCGACGGCTCCGGCCTCGACGGCTTCGGCGGCCTCGACCGAAGGCTCCTTGTTCACTTCCGCCAGGTTCGCCGCGTTCATCACGTTCGTCACATCAGAAGAGTGTGCCCTCTTCCGGTGCGGCCAGCTCATTCAGTAGCTCCGGGCCGTTGTTGCGGACGTTACTGACCGCCGTGGAGACCGGGAAGGCGCGCATCAGACCGGGGGGCGGCGGGGCGAGCAGCCCGCGCAGGTCCTCGGTGTCGGTCCGGGAGGGGTCCAGCCAGGCGTCCCACCGGTCCGGCGTGAGCATCAGCGGCATCCGCGGGTGGATGTCGGCCAGGGCCCGCGGGCCCTCCTCCGGCGGCACCGCGAGCGGCGTGGTCTCCGCCTCGGTGGTGATGACGGAGCACGTCACCCACCAGGCCCGCGGGTGGTCGTCCGGCAGCGTCCGGTCCCGCCAGAACTCGTACAGTCCGGCCATCGCGAACACCGAACCGTCGGCCGGCGTCACGAAGTACGGCTGCTTGCGGGGGCGTTTCCTCTTGCCCTCGACCTCCAGTTCCCGCTCCTGCGTGCCGGTGACCCACTCGTAGTAGCCGTCGGCGGGCAGGATGCAGCGGCGGGTGGCGAAGGCGCGGCGGTAGGAGGGCTTCTCGTGCACGGTCTCCGCGCGTGCGTTGATCATCCGGGCCCCGCCCTCGGGCGTCTTGGCCCAGGACGGCACGAGGCCCCATTTCAGCTTCCGCAGCTGCCGAACCGGCCGCGGGTCGTCCGCGTCCTTCACCACGCGGTCCAGGACGGCGAAGACCTCTTTGGTGGGGGCCACGTTGTAGTCGGGCTCCAGGGTCTCCTCCGGCTCCCACTTCTGGATTTCGAAGATCTCCACGAGATCCTCGGGCCTGCGACTCGCTGCATACCGTCCGCACATACGTGCAACACTGCCAGGCCCACCCGTCTCCCGGCCACCACCCCTCAACGAGGCGTTCCGCGCCGCCCCCTCCGGTCCGCGACCCCGAGGAGCCCCCACCGAACATGGACAGCACCGCATCCGTCTCGCTCGCCTCGCTCTGGGACGAGGTGTCCGGCACCCAGCCCGACCCGGAACTGTGGGTGGTGATCGCCACACTGGCCGCCGCGCTCGTCGTCGTCACACCGCACGGGCTGTGGCGGCTCTCCCGCAACGCCATCACCATCGCCCACGAGGGCGGCCACGGCCTCGTGGCACTGCTCACCGGCCGCACGCTCACGGGGATACGCCTCCACTCGGACACCAGCGGCCTGACCGTCAGCCGCGGCAAGCCGACCGGCATCGGCATGATCCTCACCGCCGCGGCCGGCTACACCGCTCCCCCGCTGCTGGGACTCGGCGGCGCGGCACTGCTGGGCACCGGGCGCATCACCCTGCTGCTGTGGCTGGCCACGCTGCTACTCATCGCGATGCTGGTGATGATCCGCAATGCGTACGGGGCGTTGACGGTACTGGTGACCGGCGCCACCTTCGTCCTGGTGTCCTGGGTGGCGGGCCCCCAGGTCCAGGCGGCGTTCGCGTACGCCGTGGTGTGGTTCCTGCTGCTCGGCGGGGTGCGTCCGGCCTTCGAACTCCAGGCGAAGCGGGCGCGCGGGGGTGCGGGGGACTCGGACGCGGACCAGTTGTCCCGGCTGACGCACGTACCGGCGGGGCTGTGGCTGTTCCTGTTCCACGCCGTGTCGCTGTGTGCGCTGCTCGGCGGGGGACGGTGGCTGCTGGGGCTTTGACGCCGGAGGTGCCGGGGAACCCGACCCGGAGGTCCCGGGCACGCCCGGCGGTCGGGGCCCCCACTAAAGTGGGGCGCATGACCGCTAACCCTGCGCACACCGCCCTTTGGCCCGCCCCGCACGCAAGCGGAGCCGTCGACGCGACGGTCCACGTGCCCGGATCGAAGTCGGTCACCAACCGTGCCCTCGTGCTCGCCGCCCTCGCCTCCGAGCCCGGCTGGCTGCGCCGTCCGCTCCGCTCCCGCGACACGCTGCTGATGGCGGGCGCGCTGCGGGCCATGGGCATCGAGATCGAGGAGGGTGTGGGCCCCGACGGCACCGGTGAGGCCTGGCGGGTGCTGCCCACGGGCCTGCGCGGCCCGGCCACCGTCGACGTCGGGAACGCCGGCACGGTGATGCGGTTCCTCCCCCCGGTCGCCGCCCTCGCCGACGGTCCCGTCCGCTTCGACGGCGACCCCCGTTCCCACGAGCGCCCGCTGAACGGCGTCATCGACGCGCTGCGTCACCTCGGTGCCCGGATCGACGACGACGGCCGCGGCGCGCTGCCGCTGACCGTGCACGGCGGCGGCACCCTGGACGGCGGCACCGTGTCGGTGGACGCGTCCTCGTCGTCGCAGTTCGTCAGTGCCCTGCTGCTGTCCGCGCCGCGCTTCAACCAGGGCGTCGAGGTCCGGCACACCGGTTCGACGCTCCCCTCCCTGCCCCACATCCGGATGACCGTCGACATGCTCCGCGCGGTGGGCGCCCAGGTGGACACCCCCGAGTCGGGCGGTGAGCCCAACGTCTGGCGGGTCACCCCGGGGGCCCTGCTCGGACGGGACCTGACGATCGAGCCTGACCTGTCCAACGCGCAGCCGTTCCTCGCGGCGGCGCTGGTGACCGGTGGCCGGGTCGTCATCCCGGACTGGCCCGCCCGCACCACCCAGGGCGGTGACAGGCTGCGGGAGATCTTCACCGACATGGGCGGTTCCTGTGAGCTGACCGAGTACGGACTCGTGTTCACCGGTTCCGGGTCGATCCACGGCATCGACGTGGACCTCGGCGAAGTCGGCGAGCTGGCGCCGGGTGTCGCCGCCGTCGCGGCCCTCGCGGACTCGCCGTCCACCCTGCGCGGCGTGGCCCACCTCCGGCTGCACGAGACGGACCGCCTGGCCGCGCTCACCAAGGAGATCAACGAGCTCGGCGGTGACGTCACCGAGACCGCCGACGGCCTGCACATCCGCCCCCGCCCGCTGCACGGCGGCGTCTTCCACACCTACGAGGACCACCGCATGGCGACCGCCGGGGCGGTCATCGGCCTCGCGGTGGAGGGCGTGCGGATCGAGAACGTGGCGACGACGGCGAAGACCCTGCCGGACTTCCCCGACCTGTGGACCGGGATGCTCGGGGCATAGGAACGCAGACGATGCGCCGCTACGGCAAGCACACAGACGAGGACGACATCCGCTCCCGCCCGAACCGCAAGGGCAACCGGCCGCGCACCCACATCCGGCCCAAGCACGAGGACGCCGCGGAGGGCCTGGTCCTCACCGTCGACCGGGGCCGGCTGACCTGCCTCGTCGAGGACCGGACCGTGCTCGCCATGAAGGCCCGGGAGCTGGGCCGCAAGGCGGCGGTGGTCGGTGACCGGGTGGCGATCGTCGGCGACCTCTCGGGCAGGAAGGACACACTCGCGCGGATCGTCCGCATCGCCGAGCGGACGTCGGTACTGCGCCGTACCGCGGACGACGACGACCCCTACGAGCGGGTCGTCGTCGCCAACGCCGACCAGCTGGCCGTCGTCACCGCCCTCGCCGACCCCGAGCCCCGCCCGCGCCTGATCGACCGCTGCCTGGTCGCGGCGTACGACGGTGGGCTGACCCCGCTGCTGGTGCTGACCAAGTCGGACCTCGCACCGCCCGACAAGCTGCTGGAGCTGTACGGCGACCTCGACATCCCGTACGTCGTCACCAGCCGGGCGGAACTGGAGAGCGGCGCGGCGGCCGACCGGGTGCGGGAGCAGTTGGAGGGCCGGATCACGGCGTTCGTGGGGCACTCCGGGGTCGGTAAGACGACGCTGGTGAACGCGCTGGTGCCGGAGGAGCGGCGGCGTTCGACCGGACATGTCAACGCGGTGACGGGGCGTGGGCGCCATACGACGACGTCCGCCCTGGCACTGCCCCTGTCGGGCGCGGAGGGATGGGTGGTCGACACCCCCGGGGTGCGGTCGTTCGGCCTCGCCCATGTCGATCCGTCCCGGGTCATCCACGCCTTCCCCGATCTGGAGCCGGGTACGGAGGGCTGCCCGCGCGCGTGCAGTCACGACGAACCGGACTGCGCGCTGGACGCCTGGGTCGCCGAGGGGCACGCGGACCCGGCGCGCCTGTACTCGCTGCGGAGGCTGCTGGCGACGCGGGAGCGCACGGAAGGCGACTGAGCCGGAGCGGCCGGAAGCGGCCGGATCCCCTCGAGCCACGACGCGGAGTCGTCGGCCCTCGCGTGTTTGTCATGGCGTGCGGACGGTAAGTGCATAATCGCACCGAGCCGGATCCGAAGCCGTCGAATCCGGCGAAGCGGTCACCGGCGGCGGGGACAACGGGAGGACGACACATGGCGTGGCTCATGGTCGTGGTGGCCGGGTTACTGGAGACCGGGTTCGCCGTGTGTCTGAAGCTGTCCCACGGCTTCACACGGCTGTGGCCGACGGTCGCCTTCTGCGCGTTCGCGCTGGGCAGCTTCGGCCTGCTGACCCTGTCCCTGAAGAAACTCGACGTCGGGCCGGCGTACGCCGTGTGGACGGGAATCGGGGCGGCGGGGACGGCGATCTACGGGATGGTGTTCCTGGGCGACCTGGTGTCGACGCTGAAGGTCGTGTCGATCTCCCTCGTGATCATCGGAGTGATCGGGCTGCAGCTGTCGGGATCGGCGCGGTGAGCGCAGAACGCCGTCCGTCATGAGCATGCGTCGCACGCGACGCTACGGAACCGGCTGACGGTTCAGGGCACTGCGGACCAGGTCGGCGATGCCGCCCTCGGTCGGCGGCGGTGCGGCGACACAGGACAGAGCCAGGCGTACCACCAGCTCACAGGAGCGGGCCAGCTCGGCGGTGTCGGTCCCGGGCGCCCCGGGGCCGGCCAGGACGGCCACGGCGCGGTCGCGGACGAGGGCCACGAGGTCGACGGGCGAGGGCAGGGGGCCGTCGGCGCGGCGCTGGGCGGGCACGGCGGAGCCGGACCGGACCGGCGCCAGGGCCGGGGAGGGCAGGCGCTCGCTCCAGCAGCCGGTGAGCATGGCGCGGACCAGGGCGTTCCCGGCGGCCGTGGCGGCGGTCCACTCGGCGACCGCGGTGAGCCGGCCGCGGGGGTCGTGGTGGACGGTGAGGGCGCGGTCGACGCCGGCGAGGTAGCCGTCGGCCTCCCTGCGGACCAGGGCCCTGGCGAGTCCGTCCTTGCTGCCGAACTCGTTGTAGAGGGTCTGCCGGGACACCCCGGCGGCCGCGGCCACGTCCACCATCCGCACCGCGGACCACGGACGACGCGCGAGTGCCGTGCAAGCGGCGTCCAGCAGAGATTCCCGCGCTGCAGGCATCGTCGCCTCCCTCGGGGCGGGCGAGTGGCTCTGCGCTTCAGATTTGACGCGCCGCCGGGCACTGTCAAGGGTTCGCGTGGGGTGCGGAGTTCCGGTGCCGCGGGGGCGTCCCGGCCGCTCGGCCGGTACGCGACCCGCGCACTCCCCGCGCACGATCCGTACACGGCGGCGCACAGTGGGCGCAGCCCCGCAAACCCGAGGTGGCCCTGGCCCCACCTCGGCAGATACGGTTCGTTGCATGCCCGACTACCTTGACGACCTGCGTCTCGCCCACGTCCTCGCGGACGCCGCCGACGCCGCGACGATGGACCGGTTCAAGGCCCTCGACCTCAAGGTGGAGACCAAACCGGACATGACGCCGGTGACCGAGGCGGACAAGGGCGCGGAGGACGTCATCCGCGGCCACCTGAAGCGTGCCCGCCCGAGGGACGCGATCCTCGGCGAGGAGTACGGGGTGGAGGGCACGGGGCCGCGACGCTGGGTGATCGATCCGATCGACGGCACCAAGAACTACGTACGCGGCGTCCCGGTCTGGGCCACGCTGATCGCACTGATGGAGGCCGGAGAGGGGGGCTTCCAGCCCGTCGTCGGGCTCGTCTCGGCTCCCGCTCTGGGCCGCCGCTGGTGGGCCGCGCAGGGGCACGGAGCCTTCACCGGCCGCAGCCTGTCCCAGGCCTCCCGGCTCCAGGTGTCCGGGGTCTCCAAGCTCTCCGACGCCTCCTTCGCGTACTCCTCGCTCAGCGGCTGGGAAGAGCAGGGACGCCTGGACGGCTTCCTCGACCTCACCCGCGAGGTGTGGCGCACGCGCGCGTACGGCGACTTCTGGCCGTACATGATGGTCGCCGAGGGTTCGGTGGACATGTGCGCGGAACCGGAGCTGTCCCTCTGGGACATGGCGGCCACCGCGATCGTGGTCACCGAGGCCGGCGGCAGCTTCACCGGGCTCGACGGCCGCCCCGGACCGCACAGCGGCAACGCCGCCGCCTCGAACGGGCTGCTGCACGACGAGCTGCTGGGCTATCTCAACCAGCGCTACTGACGTGCGCCCGAGGGTGCGCCCTCATTCGCCGCACACGCCCTCTTGTTGGCGCCCGCTTTGCCTGCGACTGTGAGAGTCCCCCCGCTTGTGAGTTTGTGAAACCGTGAACCAGCGGACCGGCCCGAGGTCCGGCGGCACGGTTTCCGGTAGGAGGTGGCTCCATCCCATGCTCGTCCGCGACGCCATGAGCACGGTGGTCCTCACCATCGGCCCCGCCCACACGCTCCGCCAGGCCGCCGCCCTGATGTCCACCCGTCGCGTCGGCGCGGCCGTGGTCCTCGACCCCGACGGCACCGGCATCGGCATTCTCACCGAACGCGACATCCTCGACTCCCTAGGGCTGGGGCAGGACCCGGACTCCGAGCACGCCCACTCCCACACCACGACCGACGTCGTCTTCGCCACCCCGTCCTGGAGCCTCGAGGACGCCGCTCACGCCATGACGCGCGGCGGCTTCCGCCATCTGATCGTCCTGGAGCGGGGCGAGCCCGTCGGCATCGTCTCGGTGCGCGACATCATCCGCTGCTGGGCCTCCGTACGACAGCAGGCCACCCAGCGCACGCCGGCGTAACCGACGGGCCGGACCCGGAAGGGGGTCCGGCCCGTCGCAACGGCAAGCGGTCCAGCGCTGGAATCAGCCGCACAGGGCCTGGACCGCGGCTTCCAGCCGCTTGCCGAAGCATTTACCCTTGGCCAAAGCCAGCGCCGGTCCCACAATGGACAATGTCTAAGTCAAGCAACGCTCCAAAGTCACACCCGTTCGGGACCTGGTCCCCCTAGCTGTTAGGCTGGTGTCCATGAGCGACCTTCTGGAACGACTGCGCGGACGTGGATGGCGGATGACCGCACAGCGTCGTGTGGTGGCCGAGGTCCTTGACGGCGATCACGTCCATCTGACAGCCGACGAGGTGCACGCCAGGGCCGTCACCCGGCTGCCGGAGATCTCCCGAGCGACCGTCTACAACACCCTGGGCGAACTGGTCACCCTCGGTGAGGTGGTGGAAGTCGCCACGGACAAACGAGCCAAGCGTTACGACCCGAACGCCCACCGACCGCACCACCACCTGGTGTGCGCGCAGTGCGGCGCGATCCGGGACGTGCACCCGACGGGCAACCCGCTGGCCGACCTCCCCGAGACCGAGCGCTTCGGCTTCACGATCTCGAGCGTCGAGATGACGTATCGGGGTGTCTGCCCGAACTGCGCCGCAGCATGAGGCACCCGGCCTGCGCCGCCCTCAGACGTACGAAAAAGCCCCGGCAGCACGCCGGGGCTTTTTCGTACGTCTGAGGGGGCTTTCGCGCTCCTCTGGGGCCCGCGCAGGGACATGCGCCGAGGGCCGGAACCCTTTCGGATTCCGGCCCTCGGCCTTCAGTAGCGGGGACAGGATTTGAACCTGCGACCTCTGGGTTATGAGCCCAGCGAGCTACCGAGCTGCTCCACCCCGCGTCGATGAATGCAACGTTACGTCAAGGGTGTGGACGGAAGCAAATCCCTTTCCGTGGAGGCCATGAGCCCTTGAGGGCCATGAGCCCTTGAGGTGCGCCGTCACGCGGACAGTTCCTCACGGAGCGCGTCGCGCAGGCGGATCGCTCGTTCCGTGACCGCCGCCGGGCCCAACGCCGCCGCGCGGTCGGCCCAGCGCTGGCCCTCGGCGAGCTCGCCCCGGCGCGCGTAGACCAGGGCGAGCCGCAGAGCCGCCCGGCCGTGTCCGGCGTCGGCCGCGCGGGTCCACCACACGGCCGCCTCGGGCTCGCTGCCCTCCCGGGCCAGCAGCAGGCCCAGGTTGAAGGCGCCGTTGCGGGAACCGGCCTCGGCCGCCTCCCGGTACCAGCGGGCCGCCTCGACCACGTCACCGCGGGCCGCGGCGAGCATGCCGACGCGCACCTGCGCGCGCCGGTGGCCCTGGGAGGCGGCGCGCTCGTACCACTCCTCGCACTCGCTGCGCCGGTTCACCGGTTCGCCCAGTTCATGCGCGGGCTCCGGCGGGCGACGCGCGTCCAGGACGGTGGCCAGGCGGTAGGCGGCCTCGGCGCTGCCGCCGCCCGCCGCGCACCGCAGGAACCGCTCCGCCTCGCCCTCGTCGCCGTCACGCAACCGGGCCATGCCGACCTGGAGGGCGGCTTCCGTGTGCCCGGCGGCCGCCGCCCGCTCGTACCAGCTCAGCGCGGCCGCGTTCTCCTCCCGGCCCGCGTGCAGGATGCCGAGGTTGAAGGCGGCGTCCACGCTCCCCGCCTCCGCGGCCTTGGAGAACCAGGGCTCCGCGCCCGTCTCGTCCCCGGCCCTCAGCAGCAGGATCGCCAGCGCGTTGGCCGCCTCGCGGTGACCTGCGTAGGCGGCCCGGCGGTACCACTGCTCGGCCGGTCCGGTCCGGCCCTGCTCGGCGCAGAGCAGGGCGAGGTTGTACGCGCCGTTGACGTCGCCCGCGTCCATCGCGGCCCGGTACCAGCGTTCGGCGGTCTGGGTCTCGCCGCGCTCGGCGTGCAGGGCGCCCAGCGCGTTGGCGGCGTTGCCGTCGCCGTCCTGGGCCGCGCGCAGCCACCAGACGGCGGCGTTGTCGGCGTCTCCGGCGTCGCGCAGCAGGAAGCCGAGCGCGCAGGCGGCCCGCGCCTCCCCGTCCTTGGCGGACGTCAGATACCAACGGCCGGCCTCCTTGAGCTCGCCGCGCTTCTCCAGGATCACACCGAGGTGCAGTGCGGCCCGGCGGTGTCCCCGCGCGGCGGCCTGCCGGTACCACTGCTCGGCCTCCTCCACTAACGGGGCGCCCCTGCCGTCGGTCTCCTCCGCGGCCTTCCGGTCCAGCGCCCTGGCCAGCCGGTAGGCGGCCTCCCGGTGCCCCCGCTCGGCGGCGGCTCGCATCCAGCGCTCGGCCCCGGCCGTGTCCCCGCGGTGTTCCAGCAGGTCGGCGAGCGCGTAGGCACCCAGCACATGGTGCTGCTCGGCGGCCTGGCGCAGCCAGTACTCGGCGGCGGGCTCGTCGCCGCGCTCGCGGTGGTGCCGGCCGAGCGCGTGGGCCGCCGGGGCGGAACCGGCGACGGCGGCGATCCGCCACCATCCCGCGGCCTCCTCCGCGTAGCCCCGCTGGAACAGGAGGACGCCCAGGTTGTTGGCGGCGGCACGGTCGCCCGCGGCGGTGGCGGCACGCAGCTGGGGTTCGGCTCCGGCGAGGTCGCCGCGGCGCAGCAACATGGCGCCGAGGACGCTCATCGCCTCCACGTCGCCGGCTTCGGCAGCGAGCCGCCGGCGCAGTTCCTCGGCCGCCTCGTCGGCGGCTTCCCCCGTCTCGTCGCGAGGTTCCTCTCGTGAGGAGGACTGCTCAAAACGCCCCGTCTCGTACAGAGTTGCCCTATCCCCCATAACGTCCATCGTCGCACCACCCGCAACCTGGGTACACCTGACATGCCGCAGTCAGTGAGGTCACTTCAGCGTTTTGTCGACATGCCCACAGAGAGACAAGTCAAACACAGATCGGCCAACTCCCGTCGCCGACGCGGCTGTCACCGGGTTCGGCACATGTGTTCGCACATCACAAAGGCCCGGATTCCTTGAGGAATCCGGGCCTTTGATGTCGCCGTCATCGCGACTTCAGTAGCGGGGACAGGATTTGAACCTGCGACCTCTGGGTTATGAGCCCAGCGAGCTACCGAGCTGCTCCACCCCGCGCCGTTGTGTGTACAACCGTACCACGGCGCGGGATGGGCCTTTGACCAGGCGGCTTGCTAGCTGCTCGGGCTCGGGTCGGGGCTGGGACTGCTCTTCGAGGCGTTCGAGCCGCCTCCGCCGGAGCTGCTCCCGCCCTCCGCGGACTGGGCCTTCTCAGCCTGGCGCAAGGCCTCCTCGAGATCCTTCTGCGCCTTGCCGTAGGCCTCCCAGTCGTTCTTCTTCAGGGCTTCCTGACCGGCCTGGAAGGCATCCTGGGCGTCGTTCAGGGCCGCTTGGACCGACGGGTTCTCGGACGTCGGCGGCGGCTGCGTGCCTTGGTCCTCGCCGGAGCCCCCGTCCTCGCCCGGTGGCGGCTCGGTGGCCGAACCCTTGGCCCCGAAGACCTTGTCGAGGGCCTGCTCCAACGTGTCCTCGAAGGCCGTCTGGCCTCCGTAGGTCACCAACACCTTCCGCAGCAGCGGGTACTTGAGTCCACCACCGCGTACGTAGACCGGCTCCACGTACAGCAGTCCGCCGTCGAGCGGGACGGCCAGCAGGTTGCCGTACTCGACCTCGGAGTCGCCGCCTCTCAGCAGCCTGATCGACTCGGCGATGTCCTGTTCGGAGTTGAACTGGCTCTGCACCTGCTTGGGTCCGGCCACCGTGGTGCTCGTCGGCAGCTTCAGGACTCTGATCTTGCCGTACCCCTCGCTGCCCGCCTCGGCGTCGACCGCCATGAAGGCACTGAGGTTGTCACGGCCGTTCGGAGTGAACGTCGTGGTGAGCGAGAAGGCCTGTTCCTTCTGGTCGGGCATCTTCATGCTCTGGTAGTACGGCGGTACCGCGTCACCCGTCTTGTTCGTCGGGTCGGCCGGCACCTGCCACACCTCGCTGCCGCTGAGGAACGTGGTGGCGTCCTTCACGTGGTAGCGGGTCAGCAGTTCGCGCTGCACCTTGAACAGGTCCTGCGGATACCGCAGGTGGTCCATCAGGTCGCCGGAGATCTCGCTCCTCGGCTCCACCGTGTCCGGGAACGCCTTCATCCACGTCTTCAGGACGGGATCCTTGGTGTCCCACTGGTAGAGCTTGACCTCGCCGCTGTACGCGTCGACGGTCGCCTTCACCGAGTTGCGGATGTAGTTGACCCGGTTCTCCTGGGCCACCACCGCGCGGTTGTCGTTGGTGGCGGTCAGCGAGTCGGCCGTGGTGTCACCGAGGGTCGTCCGCGACGCGTACGGATAGCCGTTGGTGGTCGTGTAGGCGTCGACGATCCACTGTATCCGGCCGTCCACCACCGCGGGGTAGGCGTCGCCGTCGATGGTCAGCCACGGGGCGACCGCCTCGACGCGCTCCTTGGGCGTGCGGTTGTACAGAATCCGCGAGCCCTCACCGATGGCACCGGAGTACAGGATCTGCGGCTCGCTGAACGCCGCGGCGTAGGCTGCCCGGTTGATCGGGTTGGCGAGGTCGACACCGCTGTCGCCCTTGTAGCTGGTCGTCTTCTCGCCGCTGTCGTCGGAGTAGTCGATCTCCTTCTGGGGACCGCCGACGATCGAGTACGTCGTCGTCCGCTCGCCGTAGTAGATGCGCTGCTCGTACGTGCCGAGGTCGCCCTTGGACGGCAGGTCGGACTCGGTGAACACCGGACGGCCGTCGTCGGCGCTGGTGCCCTTGGCGGCAACGGCACCGTATCCGTGGGTGTACCGGAAGTGGTCGTTGATCCAGTTCCGCTTGGGGATGCCGTTGAGGTTCAGCTCGCGCAGGCCGATGACGGTGTCCTGCTCCTCGCCGGTCTTGGGGTCGGGATAGCGGTCCACGTCCAGGTTGGTCGGGAACGCGTAGTAGTTCCTGATCTGCTGGAGCTGCTGGAACGTCGGCGAGACGATGTTCGGGTCCATGATCCGGATGCTCGCCGTCTCGGAGACCTGGTCCCGGAGCTTGGTCTTGTCCTCGGTCTGGCTGGTCCCCGGGTACTCGTCGACCTGGGCGTCGTCGATGCCGTAGGCCTCACGCGTCGCCTTGAGGTTCTTCTCGACGTACGGCGCTTCCTTGGCCTGCTCGTTCGGCTGGACCTGGAACTTCTGCACGATCGCCGGGTACAGGCCGCCGATGAGGATCGCCGACAGCACCATCAGGCCGAAGCCGATCACGGGCAGCTGCCACGTACGCCGCCACAGGGTGGCGAAGAACAGCAGCGCGCAGATCACGGCGATGCAGAACAGGATCGTCTTGGCCGGCAGATAGGCGTTGGCGTCGACGTACCGCAGACCCGTCCAGTTGTCGGTCGCCTTGAAGTCGCTGGACTTGACCGCCAGGCCGTACCGGTCGAGCCAGTACGCGACCGCCTTCAGGGCGACGAAGATCCCCAGGAGCACCGACAGGTGCCCGGTGGCGGCCGCCGTGGCCCGCGCGCCGGGGCTGGTGACCCGCAGCCCGCCGTACAGGTAGTGCGTCAGCGCGGCGGCGATCAGCGACAGGATCGCGGCGGCGAAGCCGAACCCGAGCATGAACCGGTACCAGGGCAGGTCGAAGGCGTAGAACGAGACGTCCAGCTTGAACTGCGGGTCCTTCTTGCCGAACGGCACACCGTTGACCCACATCAGCCAGGTCCGCCACTGACTCGACGCCGAAGCGCCGGCGATCAGCCCCACCAGTGCGGCGATGCCGAGCAGCAGCCACTTCTTGTACGGCGCGATGCCCATCCGGTACCGGTCGAGGTTCTGCTGCTCCAACGACATGGCACTCAGCGGCGGCCGCATCCGGTGCGCCAACCAGACGTTGAAGCCGACCGCGAAAGCCATCAGCAGGCCGAAGACGAAAAAGAGTCCGATCTTGGTCCACAGGGTCGTCGTGAACACCGACGAGTAGTCGACCGAGCGGTACCACAACCAGTCAGTCCAGAACCCCGCGAACATGGTGAACACCATGAGAAGGACGGCCAGGACGCCCAGGGTCATGAGCAGGGTCCGGACCCGCCGGGACGGGCGGCCCACTCTCATCCGTGGCCCTGTCGGGCCTCCGCCACGGTCCGGCATCTGGAAAGCCAAGGTAGGCACCTCGAAGTTCGCTGTTGATTCGTCAGGTCCGCGAGTTCGTGGACCATGCGCGGACCCGCGCAATCGCGGGCCCACACCTATGCAACTTACTCACCCTTTACTCAGTTCCCGATTCCGGTCCTGAACGAGAGAGGATTGTGACCATGTCCAACACACCCATGGCGGCGAACCCGCTCACCCGGGCCGTACTCGAGATCGACGAGTACGTCTCCGGCCTCGGCTGGGACCAGCCTGCCCGTCTCTTCGCCCTCGTAGACACCGCGCGGCTCCGCGCCGAACAGCCCTCGCTGGCGGACCGGCTCGGTCTGGGCGACGAGCAGGAGACAACCGCCCTCACCCCGATCGAGCAGGATGAGATTCCAACGGGCAAGCCGCTCGACGAGTTCCTGGGCACCATCGCCTGGCCCGACTCGGTCGCCGGCTGTGCCCTGACCGTGGAGCGTCTGATGCTGCCGCCGTCCGCGGAGGCCCAGGTCCCGCAGAACCTGGACGAGGCCGCGCTGGCAGCGTGGGTGGCGGAGCACCCGGAGCGCCAGGAGGTCCGTATGACGGTCGCGGTCCTGCGTGACGGCGCCCGGGATTCCGCACTGCGGCTGCGGGAGAAGGACTCGCCCACGGAGGTCCTCACCGGATCCGCCCTGGTGCCGGGTCTGGCGGAGGCGCTGTCGGCGACGTTCGCGGAGTAGCCCGCGCGGGACGGCAGGAAGCGTGCCCGCGCGGGCGGCAGCAGGCGTGCCCGCGCGGTCAGGAAGCCTTGCACTTCGGCAGGTCCGCGGTGTCACCGGAGCCGAGGTCCTTCATCGCGGCGAGGGCGTCGTCGATGGTGTCCACCTTGATGAGGGTGAGACCCTTGGGGGTGTCCTCGGCGGCCGCCGCGCAGTTGTCCGCGGGCGTGAGGAAGTACTGGGCGCCCTTGGCGCGCGCGCCGACCGTCTTCATCTCGATCCCGCCGATCGGCCCGACCTTGCCCGCGTCGTCGATCGTGCCGGTGCCGGCGACGAACGCGCCGCCGGTCAGGCTGCCCGGAGTGAGCTTGTCGTAGATGCCGAGCGCGAACATCAGACCGGCGCTCGGCCCGCCGACGTCGGCGAGCTTGATGTCGATGCTGAACGGGAAGGTGTGGTCGGTCCCGGCCGCGATTCCGACGACGGCACGCTTGTTCCCCGCGTCGTCGGAGGCCGTGGTGGTGATCGTGACCTTCTCGGTCCGCGTCGGCGTCCGGTTCTCCTTCTCGGCGGCGGCCTGCTCCTTGGCGGGCACGATCGTGAATTCGACGTCGTCGCCGGGCTTGTGCTCGGTCACGAGCTCGGCGACATCGGCCGGCTTGCGCACCGCGCTGCCGTCGACGCTCTTGATCACATCGCCGGCGTGCAGCTTGCCTTCGGCGGGGGACCCCTTGACGACACTGGCGACGATCACCCAGGACTTCACCGGGACATCGAGTGCCTTCAGGGCCGCGACCTTGGCGCTCTCCTGGGACTGGCTGAACTCCTCGGCGTTCTCCTGGGTGGACTCCTCCTCCGTCTTGCCGTCGGGGTAGAGCGTGTCGTGCGGCACGACCTTGTTGTCGTGCGCGAGCCATCCATAGATGGCCTCGACCAGGTTCATCCGGTAGTCGGCGCTCGTGACCCGCACCGTGGTCATGTTGAGGTGACCGTCGGTCGGGTAGGTCTTGCGCCCTTTGATGTGCAGCACCGGCTCGCCGTCGTGATCGCCCAGAGTGTTCACCGTCGGCCCCGGGGACATCTCCGAGTACGGCACGGGAATGAACACACCTGCGCACAGAAGTGCGATCAGCATCAGGGTGGAGGCGAGCATCGTCGCGGTGCGGCGTGGCATGCACCGACAGTACGGGACGGGTCTGTCAGCGCACCGTCAGGGCCGCCCGTCCGGGCGGCCCTGACCTCGTCGTACGCCGGTGACCTGCGGTTTTCGGCCCCTCAGTCACCCGAGGGCCGGGGCTTCTCCATGGCCTCGCGGAAACGGGCGTACCCGACGAGTTCGGGGCCGTCGCTCCGCGCTCTGCGCGTGCGGTTGGCCCAGGTGCCCCACAGTCCCGCGCCGACCGCGGTCATAAACGGAATCAGCAACCAGGCAAGAGCGGCCATGCCGACCTCCCAACCCCATGAACGCCCGCGACTGACTGATCAGCAGATTAACCATCCGTAGTGACAACGCTCATACCCGGGGTGCGGTTACGCAACCGGAGTCCGGAGCGAAGACAGCAAGGACAGGAAGACAGCAAGGACAGTGAGGACAGTGAGGACACGGAACGCCTCAGCAGGCCCCCACCCATTCCTCTGTTCCATCGGAGAACTTCTGGTGCTTCCAGATGGGCACCTCGTGCTTGAGGTCGTCGATCAGCTTCCGGCAGGCCTCGAAGGCCTCGCCCCGGTGCGGGCACGACACGCCGACGACCACGGCCAGGTCCCCGACCCGAAGGTCCCCCACCCGGTGCACGGCGGCCAGCGCCCGCACGGGGTACTCGGCGGCGACCTTCTCGGCGATCCGCCGCATCTCGTCCTCGGCGCTCGGGTGGCACGAATATCCCAGCTCGTCGACGTCGGCCCCGCCGTCGTGATTGCGCACGGTACCCACGAACAGCGCCGTCCCGCCGGCCGCGTCATCGCCGACGGCCCGGAAGACCTCGTCCACGGACAGTGGCGCGTCCCGGATCGCGATCAGCTTGATCGGATCCTGTGCCGCCTGCTCACCGGGGTGATCTCTCGTGGATGCCATGCCCCCATCGTGCCCCACGCCCACGCCGGCACGGAACAGCTCCACCGCCCGTTCACCCCGCGCGCGTAGCGGGGTCTCCCGGTCGGCGGCTCCTGCCCCGTTCTCAGATCCGTCAGATCCGTCGGCGGGTCTTCCGCGCCCGCCGCACCACCGCGGCCGCGCCCAGCAGGGCCACCGTCGCTCCCGCGGCACCCGCCGCCGTCGCGTCCTTGCGGCCGAGCCGCCGCCCGGCGACCGTGTGCCGACCGGAGACCTCCTCGAGCAACTCGGCGAGCACCTCCTCGTTGGTGTAGGTGGGCCGCCACCCCGCGTCGTGCAGCCGGCTCCCGCTGACCACCCAGGGGTGCATCGTGTACGCCAGGTCCCCGGCCGGGGACGGGGTCAGCCCGATCCGGTGCAGCCGTGCCGCCGCGCCCAGCGCGACCGCCGACGGCAGCTCCATCCGCCGGATGCCGCTGAGCTCCTCGACCTCCTCCTGCTCCAGCCATCCGTCGCACCCGACGGCCAGCTCACCGTCGACCTCTTCCCGGACCGCGTACTCCAGGGCGCTGCACAGATCATCGACGTGGCAGAACTGCCACGCGGGCCGCGAGCCGGCCACCACGAGCAGCCGCGGGGACTCGAAGTACCTGGTCAGTGCGGTGTCGGTGCCTCCCACCAGCACAGCGGGCCGTACCACCGTGACGTTGAGACCGGGGTGCGCGCGGGGCGCCCTGCGCGCGAGCCGCTCGATCTCCAGGAGATCGCCCACGCCGGTGGCCTCGGCCGTGGCCCGCAGTTCCGCGTCCTCGGACAGCGGCAGCTCGTTGTCCGGGAGCGCCCCGTAGACCATCGTCGAGGTGCACAGCACCACCCGGCGCACCCCGGCCGCCGCGGCGGCCGTCAGCACGGTCTGCGTCCCGCGGACGTTGTAGGCCGTTCGGGCGGCGGCCTCGGTCTCCAGGTCGAGGTCGAGTGCCAGATGGACCACGACGTCGGCCCCGCGCAGCTTGTCCGCGATGGCGGGATCCCGTACGTCCAGGATGTGCCAGTGCGCCTCGGCGCACTCGCCGCGGCGCTCGTCGATGGCGATGACCTGCTTGATCTCTTCCGAGGCGGCGAGTCGCTCGGTGAGCAGCGCGCCGACACCGGCCGCGGCGCCGGTGACCGCGACGACGGGCCCGCGCGGGGACGACGGGTGGGTCGACTGGTTTCGCGCTGCGCGAACCTGCGGATCTGGGGAACTCACCGGGCGTCTCCAGCGGTTGTCTTCAGTACGAGCGCATGCGAAGCATGTGTACCAGGTGGCATCCATCCTGCCGCAGGCCTTCTGTCGGCGAAGCATCGAGGCCCGAACCGCTTCAGGTGTCTACGCTGGGTGGTGTTGTCGGGCAACCGTGCCGCCGGAAAGAACCGGTGGCCCTACCAGCCGAGGAATCCCGTGAGTGACACCCCATTCGGATTCGGCCTTCCGCCGGAGGAGCCGGACGACGGCGACGAGGGCAAGAAGAAGGACCCGCAGAGCGGTGGTGGTCAGGACCCGGCCAACCCGTTCGGTTTCGGCATGCCCGGGGCGGGCGGCTTCGGCGGCCCCGGTGCCGACAATCCGTTCGCCGCGATGTTCGGTTCCCTGAACCCCAACGACCTGGGCGCCGCCTTCCAGCAGCTCGGACAGATGCTCTCCTACGAGGGCGGTCCGGTGAACTGGGACATGGCCAAGCAGATCGCCCGCCAGACGGTCTCCCAGGGCACCTCGGACGGCACGAAGGACGCCAGCGTCGGCCCCGCCGAGCGCAGGGCCGTCGACGACGCCGTCCGTCTGGCCGACCTGTGGCTGGACGACGCCACCTCGCTGCCGTCCGGTGCGGCCTCCTCGGTGGCGTGGAGCCGCGCGGAGTGGGTCGAGGCGACCCTGCCGGCGTGGCGGGAGCTCGTCGACCCGGTCGCCGAGCGCGTCGGGGCCGCCATGGGCGACGTCCTGCCGGAGGAGATGCAGGCCATGGCGGGCCCGCTGATCGGCATGATGCGCTCGATGGGCGGCGCCATGTTCGGCACGCAGATCGGCCAGGCCGTCGGCGTGCTGGCCGGTGAGGTCGTCGGCTCCTCCGACATCGGCCTGCCGCTCGGCCCGGCCGGCAAGGCCGCGTTGCTGCCGGTGAACATCGCGGCCTTCGGCAAGGACCTGGGCATCCCGCAGGAGGAGGTGCGGCTGTATCTCGCCCTGCGCGAGGCCGCCCACCAGCGACTGTTCGCTCACGTGCCGTGGCTGCGCTCACACCTGTTCGGCGCGGTCGACGGCTACGCGCGCGGCATCAAGGTCGACACCGCCAAGCTGGAGGACGTCGTCGGCCAGTTCGACCCGCAGAACCCGGAGCAGTTGCAGGAGGCTCTCCAGCAGGGAATGTTCCAGCCGGAGGACACCCCGCAGCAGAAGGCCGCCCTGGCCCGTCTCGAGACGGCGCTGGCCCTCGTCGAGGGCTGGGTGGACGCCGTGGTGCACGCGGCGGCGAAGCCCCGGCTGTCGTCCGCGGACGCGCTGCGCGAGACGCTGCGCCGCCGTCGCGCCTCGGGCGGCCCCGCGGAGCAGACGTTCGCCACGCTGATCGGTCTGGAGCTGCGCCCGCGCCGGCTGCGCGACGCCTCCCGCCTGTGGGCCTCGCTCACCGACGCCCGCGGGGTCGACGGCCGGGATGCCCTGTGGGCCCACCCGGACATGCTGCCGACGGCCACCGACCTGGACGATCCGGACGGTTTTGTGCACCGCGAGCAGATCGATTTCTCCGAACTGGACAAGATGCTCGGTGAGGCGGCCGGCAAGACCGACCTCAGGAAGAGGGACGAGGGCACGGACAACCACGAGGGCAAGGGCGACGGCACCGAGTGAGCCTGTACGACGACACGGTTCTCGTGCTCAAGGGGTACGAGGACCAGCCGGAACTCCGCCAGGCCTACCTCGACCACCTCGCCGCGCACCAGGACGGCATGTGGAAGGCCTGCGACGCCGGCCACATCACCGCGAGCGCCCTGGTCATCGATCCGGAGCGCGGCCGGGTGCTGCTGACCCTGCACCGGAAGCTGCGGATGTGGCTGCAGATGGGCGGTCACTGTGAGCCGGGTGACGCTTCACTCGCGGCTGCGGCTCTGCGGGAGGCCACCGAGGAGTCGGGCGTCGCGGGGCTGACACTCCTGAAGGGCGGGCCGGTGCGTCTGGACCGGCATGCGATCCCGTCGCCCTGCCACTGGCACTTCGACGTCCAGTACGCGGCCGTGGCGTCCCCGGACGCCGCACACGCCATCAGCGACGAGTCGCTCGATCTGCGCTGGTTCCCGTACGACGAGGTGGCGGACGTGGCCGACGCCTCGGTCGTCCGCCTGCTGGAGGCGACCCGGACGAGACTGGGCGTCTGACGCACGGGCGCCCACGGGACGAGCACTGCGCGAAGAGCGCACGCGTGTGGGGGGCAACCGCCACGGGCGGTCGCCCCCCCACCTCTGCCCTGGCCAACGGCTCAGCTCCAGACGTTGCCCTGGTTCTGTCCACGGGCGCCCTGCTGGCCCATGCCGTACTGTGCGGCGAGGCCGGAGCCGATCTGTGCGTTCTGCGGAGGCAGCAGCTCGCTGGGCTGGACGAGTGCGAAGCCGCTGCCCATGAAGCTGAGCTCCCAGCCCTCACCGGTGCTGCCGCGGCGCCGCCACACCCCGGAGGAGTGGGTTTGGGCCTGCATCTGCACGCGCAGCCCCGTGGACCAGGCGACGATCGCGTCGGCGTCGCAGCTGACGTACTTGTCCGGCGTCACCTGCATCAGCAGCGGCATGCCGGAGGTCATCAGCGCGACCTTGCCCTGACCGGTGATGTTGAGCTGGTACTTCCCGGAGCCGGAGATGCCGTACAGGCTGTCGACGGCGATGACCTCGTGGTGCAGCGAGGAGTCCATCGCGAGCACATAGCTGCTGTCGACGGTCAGCCCCTCACGGTCCACGTCCATGAGATGGATGTGCTGGGCGAGGTTGGCGAGGTAGACCGTGCCCTGCCCGTGGCAGCGCATCAGGTCCAGTCCCTCACCGGTGCGCGCACGGCTGTGTGCCTGACCGCGGCTCTGGTACTCGGCGTCGAACTCGACGAGCCCCTGATAGGCGATCATGCTGCCCTTGCGGGCGAGGATGTCCTCATGGCCCCCCAGGGCGACCCGGAGCATCTGCTTGTTCTGCAGGCTCCAGCGTTCCTGGGTCTGCTGGTCGTTGTAGGCGAAAAGCGGGCTCTGCATGGTGTGGTTGCTCCCCCTCAGCCCCGGACCCGGAGACGGTCGGTGCTGTCCTCACTGGGCTGGACGACGACGATGCCCTGACCGGAGAACGCCATCTGGTAGGCCTCGCCGCTGCCTCGGCCGATCAGCGACTGTGCCCGGAAGCTGCGCTTGCCCTTCACCTTGAGGTTCGGGGACCAGGCGACCAGGGCGTCCGGGTCGACGTACGTCTCGTCCTCGCCACCGCCGCAGTCGACGACGATCGGCTTGCCCCGGGAGGTCAGCGCGACCCAGCCCTGCCCGGAGATCCTGGTGTTCCACAGGCCCTGCCCGGCGAACTTCGCCAGGCCCTTCACCCGCTCCACGCCCCAGGACAGGTGGGCGTCGAAGGCGAGCAGGTTGGTGGCGTTGACGGAGATGCCGTCGCCGTTGAGGTTGATCACGACGACGTCGGCACCGTAGTCGGCGAGGTAGAGCAGGCCGTCGCCGGAGCACTTCATCAGCGGCGCGCCCTCCCCGGTCATCCAGTCCCGCGCGATCTGGCGCACGGCCGACGGGTTGGGCTCGTACTGGACGAACCCTTCATAGGCGACCATGGACCCCACGCGCGCGAAGAGGTCGTTGCCGGTCTGCATGGCGACCTTCAGCATGTGGTTGCCGTGGTTCTCCATGCGCGCGGTGACGGGGGCGGGGGCGTAGCCCGCGAGTGGCTGGTTCATGACGGGCTCCCTCAGATCTCGTACGGCTGGACGACGATGAAGTTGCCGGGCGCTCCCCGGAACTGGAGGTTGACGCCCTCCCCGGTGTCGCCGGGGTAGGAGTTGCGGCGCATTCGCACCTGACTGGAGACGATCACCTGGGAGGCGGCCGACCAGGCGACCACGGCGTTGCAGTCGGCGAACGTGGTGGGCGTCACCGGCAGCACCACGGGCACACCGTGCGTCTTCACGACGATGGTGCCGGTCCCCTGGAACTGCATCGTGAACAGCGCGCCACCGGGAATGCCGTGCCCCTCGATGCGGCGGACCTCGTACTGGAGGCCTTCGTCGAAGGCGAGGACGTTCTCGGCGGAGACGCACACGGCGTCGCCCTGGAGCTCGATCGGGTGCAGCATCGTGGCGTCCTCGGCGAAGAACACCTGGCCCTGGCCCGTGCAGCGCATCAACTGCATCTCCTGGCCGGTCGCGTTGCCCACGATCCGGCCGGTGAACCCCGCGCCCTTGTAGCTGAAGTCGACCTTGCCCTGGTAGAGGACCATGCTGCCCTGCCGGGCCAGCACGGGCTGACCGCCGATGCCGAGGTCGACGCGGACGAGCTTCCGGTTCTGCTGGGTCCAGCGCTGCCCGGTGGGCGTCTCCTTGAACATCTGGAGCGCGCCGAGCACACCCGGGGTCTGCGGTGCGCCCTGGGGAGTGCTCTGCGGTGCCCCGTAGGGCGCATGCGGGCCGGGCATCTGACCCGGCAGTCCGGGCGGCGGCTGGCCGTAGCCGGGTGGGGGTGTCGGATGACCGTGACCGGGCGGCGGGGCGGGAGCCTGCGGTGCCTGCGGCTGTGCGCCGTAGCCAGGGGGCGGCGGGGCGCTCGGAGCGGGCGGGCCGGGTGGCGGTGGCTGCTGGCCGGGCCTGCCGAAGGGCGCGGGCGCCGGGGCCGGAGGCGGCACCGGGAAGCCGCCGGGCGGAGTGTTCAGGGGCGCGACGATCGTCTGCGCGGCGTGTACCGACGGCGCCGGAGCCGGTGGCGGGGTGGCGCCGGGGGGAGGGGCGAAGCCCTGTGCCGCGGGCTGAGGGGCCGGCGCGGGGGCGGGAGCGGGCGCGGGGGTTCCGGGGACGGCGAACGCGGGCGGCGCGAAGCCGGGGGCGCCGCCCGCCTGCGGCTGCTGCGGGGCGGCGGGCTCCTCCTCCGCCACCTCACCGCCGAAGTTCTTCAGCAGCGCTTCGAGCCCGCCGTCGAAGCCCTGACCGACGGCGGCGAACCGCCACACGTCCTTGAAGTAGAAGTCACCCAGCATCACCGCCCGCTCGGTGGAGAACTCAGAGCCGTCGAAGGGGTAGCGGGCCACTTCCTCGCCGCCCGCAACGATGCGGATGTATCCGGGACCGATCTGGGACATCTGCCCGGCGCCGTCGAGCGTCGCCGTGAAGGACAGCTTCCTGATCTGCTGTGGGATCCGGTCCAGCGTCACCCGGAAGGATTCCGTGTCGCCCGCCTGCGCACCCAGGAGCTGAAGGGACTCCTCGGGGGACTTCGGCTGGTTGAAGAAGACGAAGTACCGGTCGTCCGAGAGCCGTTCGTCGGCGTCGAGACCGAAGCAGCTGATGTCGAAGGTGAGCCCGGGGCCGGAGATCTGCACGCCGACGTACAGGTCCGTGCCAGCGGTGAGGTCACTGATCCTGGCCTTGTGGCCGCGTTGGAATTCCCTGGCCATGCGTACGACCGTCCCCCATCCCGAATGTGAGTGCGTCGCGCCAGGCTAACGGCAAACCCGGACAACCGACGAAGTCGGTACAGACCCGGTACACAACACGCGCGTGCCCCTACGGCGTGCTCGCTTCGGACGGCGTCCCCTCGGTGCGGGTGCCGGACAGATGCGGCAGTCGCTCGGCCGCGACCACGCCTTCGAGGTAGCCCCGGGCCCGTTCCGTCTTCGGATACGCCTCCAGCAGGCGCCAGAAACGGGGTCCGTGACCGGGCACCAGCAGATGCGCCAGCTCGTGGCAGAGGACGTAGTCGACGACGTACTCGGGCATGCCCTGCAGCCGGTGCGACAGGCGGATGCTGCCCTCGGACGGCGTGCACGAGCCCCAGCGCGTGTTCTGGTTGGTCACCCACCGCACCGAGCGGGGCAGGGCCCGCCCGTCGAAGTACTGGGCCGACAGCCGCTCGGCCCGCTCGGCCAGTTCGGTGTGCCCGAGTGTCCGCCTGCTCTCCTGGGCGGCCAGCTTGTCGAGCATGACGTTCACCCAGCGCTGCTCCTCCGCCTCGGACATCCGGGCAGGAATGAGCACGACGGTGCGATCGCCCTCGCGGTACGCGGACACCGTTCTGCGTCGGCGGGAACTCCGGCGGACCTCGATCGCGCTCGCCCGCGAGCCGTTCATCGCCTGGCTCGTCGTGCTGCGCTGTGGCGGGGCGGCGCGGTGCGGTGGGTCGGCGGGCACGCCCCGACGTTACCCGCTGCCCACGGGGAAGTCCCGGTTCCGGGACGCTTCGATGTCGAACCCCCACCATGCGCAGGATTCATAGGATCATTTTCCCCTTCTGTGGACAACTTTCCGCACACTTCTTCAAAGCCGTGCATGCTGGCACTCGTCGACCGCTCCACGAGCGGGTTCAGCCGTACCGGGCTCCAGCGGTACCGGGCAGCGCGGTTCAGCGGTGCCGCGACGGGTTCGGTGACACACGGCACTACGGCAGCGATCAAGGGCACACGGGGGACCTGGCATGCATCCGATGGTGAAACCCGCGCTCCGGCGCGGATGGCGCGACCTCAACACCGTGCAGTTCGGGATGACACCCGCGCACGCGTTGACCCTGGGGCCGGTGGACACGGCGACGGGCAGCTTCCTCGACCTGCTCGACGGCACCCGCGGGCTCGATCACCTGCGTGAGGAAGGCCGGCGCATGGATCTGCCCGACGGCCATGTCGACCGGCTCATGACCAGACTGTCGCGGGCCGGGCTCCTGGACGACTCCCGGGGCGGTGGTCCGGCCGCCGACGCCCTGCGCGAGAAGCGGGAGGTCCTCGACCGACTGCGCCCCGATCTGGCCTCGCTGACCCTGACCACCTCCGCACCGGGCGACGCGCTCGGGCGACTCGCCGCGCGCCGCGGCGCGCGGGTGCAGGTGAGGGGCGCGGGCCGGGTGGGCGCGATGCTGGCGGCGCTCCTGTCGGGAGCCGGTGTGGGCGAGGTCGACGTGCGCGACATCGGGCAGGTCGAGCCCTGGGACGTCGCACCGGGCGGCCTGCCCGCCGAAGCCGTCGGCGACCGCAGGGACGAGGCGGCCCGCCGTGCCGTACGCCGCGCCGCGCCGGACCGACCGCGGCACCGTACCGCCCGGTCGCCGTCCGAGGGGGGCGATCCCGGGTTCTCCCTGGTGATCCTCGCTCCCCGGGACGATGTCGCCGTGCACGCACCAGACCCGTCGGGGGCCGAGCCCCTGGTGGCCTCCGGAACACCCCATCTCCATGCGGGCGTGGCGGAGGGCACCGGTGTCGTGGGACCACTCGTCCTGCCCGGTGAGACGGCCTGCGCGGGCTGCCTCCACGGGGACCGGACCGACCGGGACCCGACCTGGCCCCGTATGGTCGCCCAGTGGCGCTCCGGGCGGCAGCGTCGGGTGGGAGCCTGCGACATGGCTCTGGCCGCGACCGTGGCCGGACTGGCCGGCGCCCACGCGCTGGCTCACCTGGACGGCCATGTTCCGTCCAGTGCCGGCACCCGTTGGGAAGCGTCCCTCCCAGGTCTGCACTGGCATGCGCGGCCGGTCCGGGCGCGTCCCGGATGCCCGTGCGGAGCGGCGGAGGGGGACGCGGTGAAAGGCATGTCGGAACACACCTCCGAGTACGGCCGGGCGCACGAGACAATGGCCTCGCAAGGGCCGTCGAAGGAGTCGCGCCGTATGGCGGACGCGGAGCGGTCGGCAGGGACTTGGAGGGCGCATGTCTGATCTTCCCCGGAAGGCGGTCACCCGGACCGCCAAGCTGGCCGCGCTCCCGCTCGGCTTCGCCGGGCGGGCGACCTGGGGGCTCGGCAAGCGGATCGTGGGCGAGTCCGCGGAGATCGTCGGCCGGGAGCTGCAGCAGCGCACCGCGGAACAGCTGTTCAAGGTGCTCGGCGAACTCAAGGGCGGCGCGATGAAGTTCGGCCAGGCCCTGTCGGTCTTCGAGTCGGCCCTGCCGGAGGACATCGCCGGGCCCTACCGCGCGGCGCTGACGAAGCTTCAGGAGGCGGCCCCACCCATGCCGACCCGCACCGTGCACGCGGTGCTGGAGGAACGGCTCGGCGAGGGCTGGCACGACCTGTTCCTCGAGTTCGAGGACAAGCCGGCCGCTGCGGCCTCGATCGGCCAGGTGCACCGGGGAGTGTGGCACGACGGCCGCGAGGTGGCGGTCAAGGTCCAGTACCCGGGCGCCGGCGAGGCCCTGCTGTCCGACCTGAACCAGCTGAGCCGGTTCGTCCGCCTGCTCGGCCCGCTCGTCCCCGGTGTGGACGTCAAGCCACTGATCACGGAGCTGAAGGACCGGGTCTCGGAGGAACTGGACTACGCCCTGGAGGCCCGGGCCCAGCAGGCCCACGCCGAGGAGTTCGCGGACGACCCCGACGTCGTCGTACCGGCAGTGGTCCACCAACGCGAGCAGGTGCTGGTCACCGAGTGGATGGACGGCGTACCACTGTCGGAGATCATTTCGGACGGCACGGAAGAGCAGCGCGACCGGGCCGGTCAGCTCCTGGCCCGCTTCCTGTTCTCCGGCCCGGCCCGCACCGGGCTGCTGCACGCCGATCCGCATCCGGGCAACTTCCGTCTGCTGCCCGGCGGTCCGGACGGCGAGGACGACTGGCGTCTCGGCGTACTGGACTTCGGCACGGTCGACCGTCTCCCGGGCGGGTTGCCCCACCCCATCGGCGAGGCCCTGCGGATGACACTGGACGGCGAAGCGGAGGCCGTCTACCGGATGCTGTGCGCGGAGGGTTTCGTCAGGGAGACCATCGAGCTGGATCCCGACGCGGTCCTCGAGTACCTCCTGCCGATCATCGAACCGGCGCGGGTCGAGGCGTTCACCTTCACCCGTGGCTGGATGCGCGGCCAGGCCGCACGCATCGGCGACCCCCGCTCCCCGGCCTACCAACTGGCCAAGCAGCTCAATCTCCCTCCGGCGTATCTGCTGATACACCGGGTGACCCTGAGCACGATCGGTGTGCTGTGCCAGTTGGGCGGGACGGTACGGCTCCGCGATGAACTGCAGGAGTGGCTGCCGGGATTCCTCCCGGAGGAACCGGGGCTGAAGGAACCGGGACTGGAGGAACCGGAACTGGACGCGGAGAGCGCGGTGGAGGCGGCGGGAGCGGAAAGCACGGGGGCCCCGGCGGAGGAGAAGTCGGCGGCTCAGCCGTGAGACGCGCGGGCCGCGCCCGCCGTCGCGGCCCGCTCGGTGCAACGCACCGCGGGGGCCGGTCCGTTCGGCACGGACCGGCCCCCGCGGTGGAGAGAGACCACCGGGTCAGCCGGATCGGAGGAACCGGCTGATCAGCAGAATCGCTACTGCACGGCTACTGCATGACGGCCATGGCGAGCGCGCGGCGGGCGCGCCGGGAGGCACGCTCGGCGCGGCGCTGCATCCGGCGAGCGGTCACCAGGCGTACAGCCTGGCGCTCCCGCTCGGCCTCGTGCAGCCGCTCGTGCATATGCGCACGGGCCAGGGCTTCTGGGATGAGTTGCATCTCACGGGTCCTGTTCTGGCGCGAGTCGTTCGCGCCGCTGGTGGTGAAGTCTTCGGTCGCGGAGCCTGCGGGCTCGTCGGCGGTCGGCATCATCGGGGCCTGCTTCTGCGGGTCGTGCGTGAGGGGATGGTCGATCGTTCCTGGGGTGTTCATGCCGTGACCGGGTTCTTGCGCGGACGGCCACGCGGCCGCTTCCGGGCGACGACAACGCCCTGGACGAACAGTTCCCCGCCCCAGACGCCCCACGGCTCACGCCGCTCCTTAGCCCCGGCGAGGCAGGCCTCCATCAGGGGGCAGGTACGGCAGAGGGACTTGGCGTACTCCACGTCCGCCGGGGACTCGGCGAAGAAGACCTCCGGGTCGTAGGAACGGCACGGGACGGGTACGCCGAGGTTCTCGATGGCGTCGTCGAGCGCGGTGAGCGCGATGAGCGGAGTCAAGGTCGGGTCCTCCGTGGAGCCAGGCTTGGGGATCGTGTCGGAAGGCGGTACGGACGGGGCGTGCGCTTCGAGTTGCACGGTTCGTCTTCCTCGTCTGTTCGTTCCGGCCGGTGGGCCGGGTGGCGGCTGGTACCGGGTTCTTGTCTTGTCCCGAGGCGCTTCGGTCCGTCGTCCCCGTTCGGGGACAAACAGAAGGGCCGCGGATCCCGGATGGGGTTCCGCGGCCCTGAAGGCGCCGGCCTGATCGAATCAGGCTGGATGACTCCAGGGTTCTGGCCCACGGAAGGCCCACATCAGGTGGTGCTGCGTCGTCGTCTGCTTCCGGAATCCGGCACCGGTCGCCGCAAAGGCATAGGCCTGTGCCTGTGCCTCTACCGCTTCCAGTGCCTTGATCGGTCGCTCATCGCGCTCACGGAGGACAAGGCCTGCGGGAGCAACGAAGGACGCCGGACGTGCGGCAGGGATGCCGGACAGACCAGTGCCCTGATGCGGGGCGCCGAGCATGCACAGGGAGACGGCCGAGCGATCGGTCGTTTTGACGACGGAGTTGGTGTTGATGCTGATCACAGGACTCGCCTCCTCTCGGCGTATCAGGGGACCGGGGTCAACCGGTCCGGCGAATATGCAAGTACAACACGGACCCAGGGCCTGTGAGAAGGCCGCCGTTCCCGTGCCTAAGAACCTATGGGGCTTCCCGGGGCATGCGCAAACTATTTTCTCGACGAGTTGGAATCAGTCCTGATCCTTGCCATGCGCCCCGTCCCCGCCTGCGCATATGGCCAGTACGTCGGCTCCGTAGCGCCCCAGCTTGCGCATCCCCACCCCGGGGATGCGGGCGAGCCCCGCCGCGTCCTCGGGCACCGTCTCGGCGATGGCCATCAGCGTCTTGTCCGTGAAGACGCAGAAGGCCGGCTGTCCGCTGCGCCGCGCCAGCTCGCCGCGCCAGTCGTACAGCCGCTCGTAGAGGCCCTCGTCCATGTCCGAGGGGCAGTCCTCACAGCGCATCAGCTTCATCTCGCCCGCGTCCGTCAGGGTGCGGCCGCAGACCCGGCACCGGGCAGGGCTGCGCTGCCCGCGCCGGGGGCCCGGCGCCGCAACGGGGGACGCGGCCGCCCCGGACACACCACGTTCCACACCTCCCGCTCCCCCCGCACCACCCCGGCCGACCACGGCCGTCGAGCCGGAACGCAACCCGTCGAGGAAGCGGCTGGCCCGGCGGTTCGCCCTTCCGCCGGGCGAACGGGAGAGCGCCCAGGAGACATGGAGACGCTCGCGCGCCCGGGTGACACCGACATAGAGGAGCCGACGCTCCTCCTCGATCTGCTCGTCGGTCTTTGCGTAGGTGATCGGCATCATCCCCTCGGCGACACCGACCAGGAAGACGACGTCCCACTCGAGGCCCTTGGCCGAGTGCAGCGAGGCGAGCGTGACTCCCTCCACGGTCGGAGCGTGCTGGGCACCGGCCCGCTCGTCGAGTTCGGCGACGAGATCGGCGAGGGTCGCACCCGGTCTCGCGGCGGCGAAGTCCTGGGCGAGGTTCACCAGAGCGGCCAACGACTCCCAGCGCTCCCGCACCGCGCCCGAGCCCGCCGGCGGCTGGGCCGTCCAGCCCTGGCCGGACAGCACGGCACGCACCTGGGAGGGCAGGTCGGCGGCGGCGTCGAGGAGACTGTCGTTACCGCCGAAACGGGCCGCCCCACGCAGGGCGACGCCCGCCCTGCGCACCTCCGGGCGGTCGAAGAAACGCTCGGCACCACGCAGCTGGTACGGCACCGAGGCGTCCGCGAGGGCCTGCTCGTAGGTCTCGGACTGGGAGTTCGTGCGGAACAGCACGGCGATCCCACTGGCCCGGACACCCGCGTCGATCAGTTCGCGGATCCGGCGCGCGGTGCCCTCGGCCTCAGCGGGTTCGTCGGAGTACTCGGTGAAGACCGGCTCGGGTCCCGGACCGCGCTGGGAAACCAGTTCCAGCCGGTGGTCGGCGGCACGGCCGCGCGCCTGGGCGAGCAGACCGTTGGCGAGGTGGACGACCTGGGGGGTGGAACGGTAGTCACGGACCAGTTTCACGACGGTGGCACCGGGATGCCTGGTGCGGAAGTCGAGCAGGTGGTCGGGCGTTGCGCCCGTGAACGAGTAGATCGTCTGGCTGGCGTCACCGACCACGCACAGGTTCTCCCGGTCGCCGAGCCAGAGCTCCAGCAGCCGCTGCTGGAGCGGGCTGACGTCCTGGTACTCGTCGACGACGAAGTGCTGGTACTGGGCGCGGACCTGTTCGGCGATGTCCCGCCGATCCTGCAGGACGGCCACGGTGAGCAGCAGCACGTCCTCGAAGTCGATGACCCCGCGCTCCCGCTTGAGGTCCTCGTAGGCGGCGTAGAGCTGTGCGATCTCGGCGGGGTCGCGGGGCGCCTCACGCGCGGCCTTGGCCGCGGCGGGCGGGTAGTCGGCCGGGACGGTCTGGGTGACCTTGGACCACTCGATCTCGGCGGTGACGTCCCGCAGCTCGCCCCGGTCGAGGCGGATGCGGCAGGCGGCGGCCGCGTCGGCGACGAGCTGGATCTTCCGGTCGACCAGCCGGGGCAGGGAACCACCGACCGCTTTCGGCCAGAAGTACTGGAGCTGGCGGAGCGCCGCCGAGTGGAAGGTGCGGGCCTGGACCCCGGCGGCGCCGAGCTGGCGCAGTCGGCCGCGCATCTCCCCGGCGGCACGGTTGGTGAAGGTGACGGCGAGCACGCTGGAGGGCTGGAGGATGCCGGCGCGCACCCCGTAGGCGATCCGGTGGGTGATCGCCCTGGTCTTGCCGGTACCGGCGCCCGCCAGCACACACACCGGGCCGTGCAGGGCGGTGGCCACCTCGCGCTGCTCGGGGTCGAGCCCTTCGAGCACCGCGTCGGCCGAGTCCGGTACCTGCGGGAAGAGAGAGGAGGGCGTTGCTGCTGTCACACCGCCATGCTGCCAGGTCACCGGAGACCGATGAGCCGGGTTGTCCACAGGCAGTGCCTCGTGGTCGTACTGATACGACGCGGGTCCCACCAGGAGGAACGGGGTGGACCCGGAGCGGACGCCGGGCGGACCCCGCCGCAGGGGAATGCCTGCGCTTTCAAGTACGTTCCTCCCACATCGAGGACTTCCCCGAGCAGCCGAAGGAGCACAAGAGACATGCCGGGCACTGTGACGATGTACAGCACCACGTGGTGCGGTTACTGCCGCCGTCTGAAGGGCCAGATGGACCGCGAGGGCATCGCATACACCGAGATCAACATCGAGCAGGACCCGGACTCCGCCGCCTTCGTGGAGAAGGCGAACGGCGGAAACCAGACAGTTCCGACCGTGCTCTTCCCGGACGGCTCGACACTCACCAACCCGTCGTTGGCGCAGGTGAAGCAGAAGATCGGCGGCTGAGCGAGCGGTTCACCGGAAGCGGGGTGGGCATCCCCGGTCGAGGGACGCCCACCCCGCTTCCGTGTGTCAGAAGGCGCTGCGGGTCGGGAGGGGCTTGCCGTACCAGCGCTCGATCAGGCGGGCCGCGATCGAGATGCCGTAGGGCGGGAGCACCTCGCCGGACTCGAAGGCGGCGCCCAGTTCCTCCCGGGAGAACCAGCGGGCCTCGTGGATCTCGTCGCCGTCGACGGTGATGTCGGTCGAGGTGGCGCGGGCGACGAAGCCCAGCATGAGGCTGGAGGGGAAGGGCCAGGGCTGGCTGGCGATGTACTCGACCTCGCCGACGCTGATGCCGACCTCCTCGTGGACCTCACGGCGCACCGACTGCTCGATGGCCTCGCCCGGCTCGACGAATCCGGCGAGTGTCGAGAAGCGGCCCTCGGGCCAGTGGACCTGGCGGCCGAGCAGGATGCGGTCGTGCTGGTCGACGACGGACATGATCACGGCGGGGTCGGTGCGCGGATAGTGCTCGGCGCCGCAGGCGGGGCAGCGGCGGATGTGGCCGGCCGCGGCGATGACGGTGCGCTCGCCGCAGCGGGAGCAGAAGCGGTGCAGGCGCTGCCAGTTCTCCAGGGCGACCGCGTGCACCATCAGGCCCGCGTCGCGTGGTGACAGGAGCAGGCCCGCCTCGCGCAGTCCGGCCGGGCGGGCGGAGTCGTCCATGCGGCCGGGCAGGGAGTCCTTCTGGAGGGCGAAGTAGCTGACGCCGTCCTCGTCGGTGCCTAGGAAGTAGCGGTGTGCCTCGGTGAGCGGTGCCTCGAAGGAGGGTGTCATGACGAGTTCGGTGCGGCCGTCCGCCGTCTCGTCGATGAGGACCTGGCCGCCGGAGACCACGAAGCAGCGCGTCGAGGGGTGGCTCCAGGCCGCCGCGAGCCATGCTTCGTCGAGCCGGTGGTGGGCGGCGCGGTTGATGCCGCTCGGGGCGGTGAGCGAGACGGGGCGGTCGGCGATGTGGTCGGTCCTGGTGGTCACGGGTGCTTCCAACTCCCCCGGTGAAACGGATTGGGTCGGCGGTTGGTTCGGCGGGACGTACGGCGGGAGGCGACCGGGTCCGGCGGCACGCCCGGCGACGGGGGTGCTTCCAGTGTGCCCCGTCGCGGGCGCGCGGGGCCGGGCGGCCCCGGGGCGTTCAGGGCACGTGCCGCCAGTGCTCGGCGAGGTCGCTCCAGAGGTGTGCGGTGGTCTCGACGCCCTTGAGGAGGAGGTCCAGTTCGACCTTCTCGTCGGGGGCGTGCCATCCGTCGGACGGGACGGAGATGCCGAGGAAGAGCACCGGTGCGCCGAGGACGTCCTGGAGGTCGGCGGCCGGTCCGGAACCGCCTTCGCGGGTGAAGCGGACGGGTTTGCCGAAGGCGCGGCTCATGGCACGGACCACGGACTCGAGGGCGGGGTGGTCGAGCGGGGTCAGGCACGGGCGGGTGGCGGGGCGGAAGGTGATCTCGCAGCGGATGCCCTCGGGGATCTGCCCCGCCGTCCAGTCGCGGACGGTCTTCTCGATGTGGTCGGGGTCCTGGCCGGCGACCAGCCGGAAGGACAGTTTGACCACCGCCGAGGACGGGATGATCGTCTTGCTGCCGGGGCCCTGGTAACCGCCGCCGATGCCGTTGACCTCGGCGGTGGGGCGGGCCCAGACGCGCTCCAGGGTGCTGAATCCGGTCTCTCCGTGAGTGCCGTGCGACTTGGCGGTGCGCAGCCACTCCTGCTCGTCGAAGGGGAGTTCGGCGAAGAGCTCGCGTTCGCGGTCGGTGAGCTCGACGACGCCGTCGTAGAAGCCGGGGATCGCCACGCGCGCGTGTTCGTCGTGCAGGGCGGCGACCAGGCGGGCGACGGCGGTGGCCGGGTTGGGCACCGCGCCGCCGAAGGAACCGGAGTGGATGTCCTGGTCCGGGCCGTGCAGTCGGATCTCGCACTCGGCGAGGCCGCGCATGCCGGTGCACACGGTGGGGGTGTCCTCGGACCACATGCCGGTGTCGGAGACGATCACCGCGTCGGCGGCGAGCCGGTCGGCGTGCTGCTCGACGAGTGCCCGGAAGTGGGGCGAGCCTGATTCCTCCTCGCCCTCGATCAGCAGCTTCAGGTGCACGGCGGGGGTGGTTCGGCCGGTCGTGGCGAGGTGGGTCCGCACCCCGAGGGTGTGGAAGAACACCTGGCCCTTGTCGTCGGCCGCCCCGCGCGCGTAGAGGCGGTTGTCCCGTACGACGGGTTCGAAGGGCTCGCTGTGCCAGCCGTCCTCGCGGGCGGCGGGCTGCACGTCGTGGTGGCCGTAGACCAGCACGGTGGGTGCCCCGGGGTCGTCCGAGGGCCATTCGGCGTAGACGGCGGGGGCGCCCGGAGTGGGCCAGACCTCGGCGGTCGGGAAGCCGGTCTCGGTGAGTCTGGCGGCGAGCCAGTCGGCGCTGCGGCGCACGTCGGGCGCGTGATCGGGCTGGGCCGACACCGAAGGGATGCGCAGCCACTCGACGAGGTCGTCGAGGAAGGCGGCGCGGTGCTGCTCGATGTACGTACGGACGGCGCTGACGGCACTGTCAACGGGCTGGCTCATGGTCTCGAGCCTATCGGCCCGCGGAGGTGTCCTCGGAGTGCGGTATCTCACCGGACGGTTCCTCCAGCAGCAGCCGCTCCAGCGCTTCGCGGTCCGGCAGCGCGTCGGGGCGTACGACCTCGCCGGTGCGTACGTACAGGAAGGCGGCGGTGACCGACTCCAGGGGTACGCCCTGCTGCTCGGCCCAGGCGAGCCGGTAGACAGCGAGCTGGAGGGGGTCGGCGGTGCGGTTGCGGTGGGTCTTCCAGTCGACGATCTCGTACGTCGTCCCGCCGCTTCTCTTCTCCCCGGCGCTCTTTTCTCCGTCGTCCCGCCGGTAGACGGCGTCGATGCGGCCGCGTACGACGCGGCCGGCGATCGCCAGCTGGAAGGGGGCTTCCACGCGGTAGGGCGTGCGGCGGGCGTACTCGGTGCGTTCGAAGGCGTCCTTGAGGGCCGCGAGGTCGTGTTCGTCGGCGATCTCGGCTTCGCTGCCGGGAAGCTCGTCGGGTTCGAGCATGGGCAGCGTCAGTTCTTCGAAGCGGCTCTCGACCCAGGCGTGGAAGCGGGTGCCGCGGCGCGCGGCGGGCTGCGGTGGGCGGGGCATGGGGCGGGCCAGTTCCTGGGCGAAGCCGTCCGGGTCGGCGGCCAGGCGCAGCAGCTGGGACGTGGTCAGCGACACGGGCAGCGGGACCTCGGTGACGCTGTCGCGGGCGCGCAGCAGTTCGCCGGTGAGGGCGTCGAGGTCGCGGTCCCAGGAGGCGACGGTACGGGCTTCCTCGGGAGTGAGCCGAGGCGCGGCGGGCTCCGGAGGGGGCGCCTGGTGCGGGATCCGGAGCGGGACGGCGGGCCGGCCGTCGTCAGGACGGCCGTCGGTGGCGGGGCGGTCGGTGGTGGGGCGGTCGTCGGTGGCGGGGCGGTCGGTGGTGGGGCGGTCGTCGGTGGTGGGGCGGTCGGTGGTCCAGGAGTCCCAGTCGCCGGGGTCGTCGTCCGCGGAGGGGTCGCCCTCCTCGGGCGGGAGGTACTCGTCGTCCGGTGGCGGGGGCCAGTCCGGGTCGGCGTACGTGTCGGGAGCGTGTACGGCCGTGGGGTGGCCGTCCGGGTCGCCGGTGAGGCCTTCCAGGTGGGCCAGGACGGTCTCGGCGGCGGCACGGCGGCGGGCGAGGGCGGCGTCGTCCAGCGGGAGGGGCCACGCCTGGTCCTGGGTCGCCCGGTGCAGGGCGGGGTTCTCCTCGTCCTCGGCGGGCTCGTCCGCCCAGGCCTCGATCTCGCCGTGCCCGGCGGCGCAGTGGTCGTGGAGGGCCTGCAGGAAGGCGGACGGCCCACGCGGTTTCTTCTGCGAGGGCCCCCACCAGTGGCCGGAGCCGAGCAGCAGCGAGCGGGGGCGGGTGAAGGTGACGTAGCCGAGGCGGAGCTCCTCGGTGTGCTGGTGCTCCTTCATGGCGTCGTGGAAGGCCTTCAGTCCCTTGGAGTCCCAGGACTCGACATCGGGCAGGGTGTCGGCGTCGCCGCGCAGCCCGTGGGGCAGCACCTTGCCCTGTGCGGTCCACTTCTCGCGGCCCTGGCCGCTGGGGAACGTACCGGTGACCAGTCCGGGGACGGCCACGACGTCCCACTCCAGGCCCTTGGACTTGTGGGCGGTGAGCACCTTGACGGTGTTCTCGCCGCCCGGCAGGGCGTTGTCGAGGCCCTTCTCGTACTGGGCGGCGGTGCGCAGGAAGCCGAGGAAGGCGAGCAGGGTCGCCTCGCCGTCCCCGGCGGCGAAGGAGGCTGCGACGTCGAGGAAGTTGGACAGGGTCTCGCGGCGGCGGGCGGCGAGGGCGTGCGGGGACGCCGACAGTTCGATCTCCAGGCCGGTGACGGCAAGGACGCGGTGCAGGACGTCCATCAGCGGGTCGGCCAGGGAGCGGCGCAGGTCGCGCAGTTCGGCGGCCAGCCGGGCGAACCGCACGCGCGCGTCCGGTGAGAAGGGCAGCCCGTCGTCGCCCTGCCCGTCCAGGGACGTCTCCAGGAACGTGTCGAGGGCGTCGGCGAGTGAGATCACTTCGGCCGGGTCGACCCCTTCGACGGCTGCGGCGAGGCGGCGGTCGGGGTCGTCCTCGCCGTCCACGCGCGCGTGGGACACGAGCAGTCGCGCGCGGCGGCCGAGCAGGGCGAGGTCGCGGGGTCCGATGCGCCAGCGCGGGCCGATCAGCAGGCGGACCAGGGAGGCGTTGGCCCCGGGGTCCTGGAGGACCTCGCAGACGGCGACCAGGTCGGCGATCTCGGGCAGGTGCAGCAGCCCGGACAGGCCGACGACCTCCACGGGTACGTCCCGGGCGACGAGGGCGCCCTGGATCTCGGCGAAGTCGGTCGCCGTGCGGCACAGAACAGCGATCTCGCCGGGTGCCTTCCCGGTGCGTACGAGGTGGGCGATGGAGTCGGCGATCCAGTCGAGTTCCTCGGCGTGGGTGCTCAGCAGGGCGCAGCGGACGGTGCCGTCGCGTTCGGCTCCCGGCGCCGGGCGGAGGGCTTCCACGCCCGCGTGCATGGCCCGCAGGGGGTCGGCGAGGCCGTTGGCGAGGTCCAGCAGGCGTCCGCCGCTGCGGCGGTTCTCGCTGAGCGACTGGCGGGTGGCGGGGCTGCCGTCGGCCCGGGCGAAGTGCTCGGGGAAGTCGTCGAGGTTGGCGACGGAGGCGCCGCGCCAGCCGTAGATCGCCTGGCAGGGGTCGCCGACGGCGGTCACCGGGTGGCCGGTGCCGCCGCCGAACAGGCCGGCCAGCAGGACGCGCTGGGCGACCGAGGTGTCCTGGTACTCGTCGAGGAGGACCACGCGGAACTCGTCGCGCAGGACGCGGCCCACTTCGGGGATCCGGGCGAGCCGGGCCGAGAGGGCGATCTGGTCGCCGAAGTCGAGCAGGTCACGTTCGCGTTTGGCGTTCCGGTAGCGCAGTACGAGGTCGGCCAGTTCGCGCCGCGCGGCGGCCGCTTCGGGCACTTTGCGCAGGTCGGCGTTGGTGAGCCTGGTGTTCTCCAGGGTGCGCAGCAGCTCGGTGTCGTGGTCGCGCAGGTCCTCGGGCCGTACGAGGTGTTCGGAGAGTTCACCGTCGAGGGTGAGGAGGTCGCCGACCAGGTCGGGGAAGGAGCGGGTCAGTGCCGGGTAGGGGCCGGGGGCCTCGCGCAGGACCCGCGCGGCGAGCTGGTAGCGGGTCGCGTCGGCCAGGAGGCGGGAGGTCGGTTCGAGACCGATGCGCAGCCCGTGGTCGGCCAGGAGGCGGCCCGCGAAGGCGTGGTAGGTGGAGATCACCGGTTCGCCCGGCGGGTTGTCCGGGTCCCACTGGGAGGGGCCGGCGCCAAGCGCCGTCGTTGAGGGGTGGTGGTCGGGCGACGGGAGGGGGTCGGGGTCGGTGACGCCGGCCTTGATCAGCGCCTTGCGGACGCGTTCGGCGAGTTCACCGGCGGCCTTGTTGGTGAAGGTGAGGCCGAGCACCTGCTCCGGGGCGACCTGGCCGGTGCCGACCAGCCACACCACGCGCGCCGCCATCACCGTCGTCTTGCCCGAGCCGGCTCCGGCCACGATCACCTGGGGAGCGGGCGGCGCGACGATGCAGGCCGTCTGCTCCGGGGTGAAGGGGATGCCGAGGAGTTCCTTGAGCTGATCGGGGTCGGTGATGGGTGCGGGCACATCGCAGAGGCTAACGGCGATCGCTGACACCCGGGGCCGGACGGCGCTCCGGGAGCGGAGAACCGCGGGCCGTCGAGGGCGGCGCGATGCGTGACGCCTGTCACTCGACCACGTGCCGCCCCTCGGACCGGGCGCTGCACGAGGCCTGGAACGCGCAGTGGGCGCAGTGCTGGCCGGTGCTCGGGGTGAAGCGTTCATCGAGGACCTTGCCGGCGGCCGTGGCGAGCAGGTCGCCGACCCACTCCCCCTCCAGCGGCTGCTGGGCCTGCACCTTGGGCAGGATCTCCCCGCCGTCCCGTTTGGCGGCGCCCTGGCGCAGCTGGACCAGCTCGGCACCTCCCGTCTCGGGGCGTGTTCCGTCGAACACCTCGTCGACGGCGCCCTCCTGGACGGCGAGCTGGTAGACGGCGAGCTGGGGGTGGCGGGCCACCTCGGCGGAGCTGGGGGCCTGTTTGCCGGTCTTGAAGTCGACGACGTAGGCGCGGCCCTCGCCGTCGGCCTCGACGCGGTCCATCTGACCGCGGATGCGGACCTCGTAGTCGCCGGCCTCGAGGCTCACGTCGAAATCGTGCTCGCTGGCCACCGGGGTGCGTCCGGCGCGGTCCGTGACGTGCCACTGCAGGAAGCGTTCGAGCGCCACGCGCGCGTTCTGCTTCTCCTGCTGCGATTTCCACGGCGCGTCGAAGGCGAGCGCGTCCCACACGGAGTCGAGGCGTTCCATGAGGACGGCGAGGTCGGCCGGGGTGCGTCCGGAGGCCACCTCGTCGGCGAGGACGTGCACCACGTTGCCGAAGCCCTGGGCGGCGGTCGCGGGCGCGTCGGCCTTCACCTCCCGGCCGAGGAACCACTGCAGGGCGCAGGTGTTGGCGAGCTGGTCGAGGGCGCTGCCGGAGAGCACGACGGGCTGGTCGCGGCTGCGCAGCGGCACCTTGCTCCGGGTGGGTTCGTACATGCCCCACCAGCGGTAGGGGTGTGCGGACGGCACCAGGGGGCGTCCGTCCTCGTCGGCGAGGGCGGCGAGCCGGGCGAGCCGGTGGGCGGCGGCCTCCCTGAGGGTGTCGGAGACGCGCGGGTCGACCGTGGTGGCGCGCAGTTCGGCGACGAGCGCGGCGACGGACAGCGGGCGGCGCGGGCGGCCGGTGACGTCCTTGGGCTCGACGCCGAGTTCGGTCAGGAAGCGGGAGGGCTGGTCGCCGTCGTCGGCGGGGGTCTTCACGGCCGTCACGACGAGGCGTTCGCGCGCGCGGGTGGCCGCCACGTAGAACAGTCGGCGTTCCTCGGCGAGGAGCGCGCCGGGGGTGAGCGGTTCGGCGAGGCCGTCGCGGCCGATGCGGTCGGCCTCCAGCAGGGAGCCGCGGCGGCGCAGGTCGGGCCACAGGCCCTCCTGGACGCCGGCCACGACGACCAGCCGCCACTCCAGGCCCTTGGCGCGGTGCGCGGTCATCAGGCGTACGGCGTCGGGGCGTACGGCGCGTCGGGTGAGGGTGTCGGCGGCGATGTCCTCGGCGTCGATCTCCTCCAGGAAGTTCAGGGCGCCCCGGCCGCCGGTGCGTTCCTCGGCACGGGCCGCGGTCGCGAACAGGGCGCACACCGCGTCGAGGTCCCGGTCGGCGTGGCGTCCGGCGGCACCGCCCCGGCGGGCGGCGCGTTCCAGGCGTGCGGGCCACGGGGTGCCGTCCCACAGGTCCCACAGCGCCTCCTCTGCGGTGCCGCCGCCGGCCAGGCGTTCGCGTGCCGTGCGCAGCAGCGCACCGAGCCGCTGGGCGCCGCGCGCGTACGCGGGGTCGTGCACGACCAGCCGCTCGGGTTCGGCCAGCGCCCGGGCGAGGAGTTCGTCCGAGGGTGGTGGCAGTGGGTTGCCCGCGGCCCGTTCCTCCTCGCGCAGGGCCCGGCCGAGGCGGCGCAGGTCCGCGGCGTCCATGCCGGCGAGGGGGGAGGTGAGCAGGGTGAGGGCGGTTTCGGTGTCGAGCCAGCGGGGCTCCGGCCGGTCCGGTTCCCGCGGCTGTCCCTGTCCCTCGCCCGGCTCCGGGTCCCGCTCCCGCTCTCGTCCCGGGCCGTCGGCCGCCTCCGCCGTCGCCACCGCCCGCAGGGCCGTCAGCAGCGGGGTCACCGCCGGTTCGTGGCGCAGGGGGAGGTCGTCGCCGTCGACGTCCACCGGGACGCCGGCCGAGGTGAGGGCGCGGCGGACGACGGGGAGGGTGCGGGAGCCGGCCCGCACCAGGACGGCCATGTCGCTCCAGGCGACGCCGTCCTCCAGGTGGGCCCTGCGCAGGATGTCGGCGATGTTGTCCAGCTCCGTACCGGGTGTCGGGTACGTGTAGACCTCGGCCCGGCCGCCGTCCCGGGCCGGCGCGAGTTCCCGGTGGGCGCGGACCTTCTCGGCGGGAAGGCGGGTCAGCGGCATGCGCTGGGTGACCAGGCGGGTGGCGGCCAGCAGGGCCGCGCCGGAGCGGCGCGAGATCCGCAGCACCTCGACCGGGGCCGGGCGGCCGTCCGCACGGGGGAACGCGTCGGGGAAGTCCAGGATGCCGTTCACGTCCGCGCCCCGGAAGGCGTAGATCGACTGGTCCGGGTCGCCGAACGCGACCAGGGTGCGGCCGCCGCCGGCCAGCGCGTGCAGCAGTCGCACCTGGGCCGGGTCGGTGTCCTGGTACTCGTCGACGTACACGGCGTCGTACCGCGCGGCGAGCTGCCGGGCGATCTCGGGGCGGCGGGCGAGGAGCACCGCGCGGTGGACCAGTTCGGCGTAGTCGAGCACACCCTGCAGGTCGAGGACGTCGAGATACTCGGCGAGGAAGGCGGAGGCGGCACGCCAGTCGGGGCGTCCGATGCGGCGGGCGAAGGCGTCCAGGGCGTCGGGTCCGAGGCCCAGCTCACGGCTGCGGGCGAGCACCGCACGGACCTCGTCGGCGAAGCCGCGGGTGGTCAGGCAGGCCCGCAGTTCGTCCGGCCAGCGCACGTGTGCCAGACCGAGACGTTCGAGGTCCACCTGGCCGGCCAGCAGCTCACGGACGGTGACGTCCTGTTCGGGTCCCGAGAGCAGGCGCAGCGGTTCCACGAAGAGAGCGCTGTCCTGGTGGGCGCGGATCAGGGCGTAGCAGAACGAGTGGAACGTGGTCGCCTGCGGGGCGCGTGCGGCTCCTGTCCGCAGGGCCATGCGGTCGCGCAGCTCGACGGCCGCCCTGCGGCTGAACGTCAGCACGAGGATGCGTTCGGCATCACCGCCACGGGCGATGCGCGCGGCGACGGACTCGACGAGCGTGGTCGTTTTCCCCGTGCCTGGACCTGCGAGGACGAGCATCGGTCCGGTCCCGTGGTCAACCACGGAGCGCTGTGCGGCGTCCAGACGAGGGGGAGCCTTGCGAGCCGGCGGAGTACGGACCAGTCGATGAGCGCCACGGGTCCCCCGCCGCACCTGGGGGTGCGACAGGCCGTTGGTGGAGGAAGAGGAGCTCACGTGGTTCGCCGGTCCTGGTGGGTGTGCTGGTTGCCGTTCCACCGCGTGTGGCGGGCGGTGGCTGCGAGGTCGGGGGAGGCGGAGGGACACGTGCTGGTGACGCTAGACCGACGGAGAGTGCGGAAGCAGGGCTTCCGGATTTTCCCTCCCGACGCCCGCGGCACACGTGTCACTCGCACCACGAACGTACGTCATGCCGCGGTCGTGCCCCATTTCCCCCATACGGATCACAGGTCGCACGGCGGTGCGTCCGATGCCGGAAGCTGGCTGATGTGACCCTCCTCGTGGCCGCCGTCCCACCGTGCGCGCTTCATCTCGAGGCGCGGCAGGTGCCCTTCTGCGGCCCCGCTCGCCTCCCTGAGCGGAGTGCCCTCCGCGCGGTAGTGGTCGAGGGCTCTCAGCTCGTGGCCCGGCAGCAGCACACCGTCCGCGCGGACGACACGCCACCACGGGACGGCTCCGCCGTAGAGCGCCATCACACGTCCCACCTGACGCGGGCCGCCCTCCCCCAGCCACTCGGCCACGTCGCCGTACGTCATGACGCGGCCCGGCGGGATCCGCTCGGCCACCTCGAGGACCTGCTCGGCGTACTCGGGCAGGGCGTCCGCGTGCTGGGGGCCGGCGTCGGACGGGAGGCTCTCCTGGCTCATCCGTCCCATCCTGCACCACCCCACCGACAACGCGACCGACCACGTGACGGGTACGCGCGCGTGCGTGCACCTCGCCCGGAGACCGTGCTTCGGGCAGACTGTGCGGCCCCGTACGTGGACCCTGATGCCCCCTTGTGGCGGTACGGCATGCCACCATCGTGCGGGCGGTGACTGGTGATACGAGAGCAAGAAGAGGCGATGAAACAGCAGGGTGCGCACCCCGGGGACACGGCGGGCGCCTCTGCCGCTTCGTCGCGCCCGGACACCGGGAACACCGGCCCGCAGGACGCCGGCACCGAGGCGGTCGGAAGGCAGACCGCTCCGAGCCCTCCTGACGGCACAGACGGGACGGACGGCACCAACGCCGCCGATCCGTCGCACAGCGACGAGGTCGAGGGCGACGAACCCCTGCTCCCCGCGCGCGTGCACCGCCCGTCCGATCTCATGCGGCTGCTCGTCGGCGTACTCGCCGTCGGGGCGCTGCTGGCGGTCGCCGCCTTCGCCCACGGCACCACCTCGGGGCTGGAACAGGACATCACCAAGGGCACCGGTCAGGCGCCCGACCTGCTCATCAAGATCGCCGGTCTGGCCTCCAGCATCGCGATCCTCCTCGTGCCGGTGGCCTTCGCCATCGAACGGCTGATCAAACGGGACGGACTGCGCATCGCCGACGGAGTGCTCGCCGCCGTCCTCGCGCACGGCGTGACGCTCGCCACCGATCTGTGGGTCGCGCAGGCCGCGCCCGAATCGATCCAGGACGCGCTGACCCAGCCCTCCCCCGGCGACATCCACGCCCTCACCGATCCGGTGCACGGTTACCTGGCACCGGTCATCGCCTACATGACGGCCGTCGGCATGTCCCGCAGACCCAGATGGCGCGCGGTGCTGTGGGTCGTGCTGCTCCTCGACGCCTTCTCGATGCTCGTCACCGGGTACACGACTCCGTTCTCCATCATCCTGACGGTGCTGATCGGCTGGACCGTCGCCTACGGCACCCTCTACGCGGTCGGTTCGCCCAATGTGCGCCCCACCGGACAAACGCTGATGGCGGGCCTGCGGACCGTCGGCTTCCGGCCCGTGAGCGCGTCCCGCCAGGAGACGCCGGACGCCGTCGAGGCCGGGGACCGGGGCCGCCGCTACTTCGTCACCCTGGAGAACGGTCCGCCGCTGGACGTGACGGTGGTCGACCGTGAGCAGCAGGCACAGGGGTTCTTCTACCGCACGTGGCGCAATCTGACCCTGCGCGGCTTCGCCACCCGCAGCAGCCTCCAGTCCCTGCGCCAGGCACTGGAGCAGGAGGCGCTGCTGGCGTACGCGGCCATCGCGGCCGGCGCCAACGCGCCCAAGCTGATCGCGACCTCCGAACTCGGCCCCGACGCGGTGATGCTCGTCTACGAGCACAGCGGCGGGCGCACCCTGGACTCGCTGCCGGACGAGGAGATCACCGACGAGTTGCTGCGTGGCACCTGGCGTCAGGTGCAGGCGTTGCAGTCCCGCCGGATCGCACACCGCAGGCTGGTCGGTGACGCGATCCTGGTGGATCGTTCCAGCAGGGTGATCCTCACCGATCTGCGCGTCGGGGAGATCGCCGCCGGCGATCTGCTGCTGCGCATGGACGTCTCCCAACTGCTGGTGACCCTCGGGCTCAGGGTGGGCGCCGAACGGGCGGTGGCCTCCGCGCTGAGCGTGCTCGGTCCCGACGCCGTGGCGGACTGCCTGCCGATGCTCCAGCCCATCGCGCTGAGCCGCTCCACGCGCGGGACCCTGCGCCGGCTCGCCCGCGAACGGGCGCACCGCGACCGTGAGGCGGTCCTGGAGGCCTCCCGGCAGGCCAAGCTGCTGCGCGCGGAACAGGCCGCGGCGGGCCCGGCCGAGGGGTCCCCGGCCGGGAGCTCCAGGCGGAGATCAAGAAGTACCCGAACGCCGAGAAGTACCTGTGGGCCCAGGAGGAGCCGGCGAACCAGGGCGCCTGGCCGTTCATCGC
>NZ_JBFAKH010000038.1:47543-78847 GCF_040655635.1 Streptomyces sp. NPDC050388 | reverse complement strand
CCAGGATGAAGTGCCGGCGCGCCCACAGCCGGCGGACGTACTCGGGCAGCGAGGGCCGGGCGCCGCTGACCGTCAGCCCGTACCGGGCGGCGAGCTCGGCCGCCGTGAGGCCCTCGTCGGGCGGCACGGACGCGCCGACCGCGACCGTGCCGTCGTGCGTTGTCTCACTCACTGGTGGAAGCTTTCCCTCTTCGAGATGCGCGGCCCCCGCGGGCCTGGCACGTGCCGGGGCCCGGGGTGTGGACCCGTGGTTCCCGGCTGGTTCCGGATACGAGCTTGTCAGATGACGGGGGGCCGGCCCAGCCGGGTCAGCCGCCACACCGTACGCCACTTCATGGGCCGGCGGGTCCCGCAAGGGGTGGTCCAGCCCTCCCGGAAGCCGCCGAACCAGGCCTTCAGGGCCGGGCGCGAGGGCCTGCGCACCAGCGTGAGCAGCATCCAGACGCCCAGATACACGGGGACCAGGGGCACGGGAAGATTGCGACGGGCCAGCCAGACCCGGTTGCGGGCGACCATGCGGTGGTAGACCGCGTGCCGCGAGGGGGCGGTGGTCGGGTGGTACAGCACCATGTCGGACCGGTAGTCGATCATCCAGCCGGCGTCGAGGGCCCGCCAGGCCAGGTCGGTCTCCTCGTGGGCGTAGAAGAACGCGTCGGGCAGCCCGCCGACGTCGGCGAAGACCCGGGTGCGTACGGCGTTGGCACCGCCGAGGAAGGTCGTCACCCGGGAGGAGCGCATCGGGTCGGCGGCGCGCAGCCGGGGCACGTGGCGGCGCTGGGTGGCCCCGGTGTCCGGGTCGGCGATGCGGAAGCTGATGATGCCGAGCCCCGGGTCGGCCGTGAACGCCTCGCGGCACAGCTCGGCGGTGTCGTGGCTCGCCAGGAGGCCGTCGTCGTCGAGGAACAGCAGGATGTCGACGTCCCGGCCGTTCGGTCCGAAGGCCTCGATGCCGACGTTGCGGCCGCCGGGGATGCCGAGGTTCTCCGGCAGCTCGACGGTGCGCACGCCCTCGGGTACGTCGGGGACGGGCGAGCCGTTCCCCACCACGACCACCTGGACCGGGGCGCCCTCCTGCTCGGCGACGGAGTCGAGCAGGGCGCGCAGTTCGTCGGGGCGGTTGCCCATGGTGATGATCACCGCGCCGACCGTGAGGGAGGAGCCCACAGCGGTCACCTCAGCCTGCTGGAGGCGAGGATGGACACCAGGTGCAGAACGGTCTGCAGCAGGGCGATCCCGGCGAGGACGGCGGTACCGAGCCGGGTGAAGAACAGGTCGTCCCGGGCCGCGTCCACGATCGCGAGGACCAGGATCAGCAGGGACGCCTCGATACCGAGGATCAGCCGGTGGAACTTCAGGGCCCCGGCGGCCCGGCGGGCCAGTGCCATGCCGGAGGAGCGCGGCTCGGAGGCCGCCTCCTTGACCGGCGGCAGCCCGCCCTGGTGGCGGGCCACGCCGACCAGGTCGGTCTCGGCCTTGACCAGGATCGCGCCGAGGGCGGCCAGGGTGCCGAGGAAGGCCCAGAGCCAGTCGATGCGCCCGGTGCCCCACAGGTCGGCTGCCCGCAGGCCCAGTCCGACCAGGACGGCGGCGTCGCACAGGTAGGCGCCGACCCGGTCCAGGTAGACCCCGCTGAGCGAGAACTGCTGCTTCCAGCGGGCGACCTCGCCGTCGACGCAGTCCAGCAGCAGGTACATCTGGACCATGACCACGCCGAGGACGGCTCCCGTGATCCCCGGCACCAGCAGGGCCGGGGCCGCGAGGACGCCGAAGACGGTCATCAGGTACGTGAGCTGGTTGGGCGTGACCCTGGTGTTCACCAGGTAGCGGTCCACCCGCAGGGACACCTCACGCATGTAGAGGCGTCCCATCCAGTGCTCACCGCTGCGCCGGTCCTTCACCCCCGCGGGGTGTACGACCGGACGGAGTTCAGCTACCGATGGCCTTGACATAGTCGGCGTAGACGTCCTTGATCTGTTCGGTCTTCAGGTCGAGATGCTCGAGGATCGTGTAGCGGCCGGGCCGGGTCTCCGGGGCGAATTCGACGGCCCGGACGAACTCCTCCGTCGTGAAGCCGATCTCCTGGGGCAGCACCGGCAGCCCGTGCCGGCGCAGCACCTCGGCCATGTACACCGACTCCTCGTGCGCGCCACGCAGGTACATCGCGAAGGCCGCGCCCAGCCCGCACTGCTCTCCGTGGGCGGCGGCCCGCTTGGGGAAAAGCAGGTCGAAGGCGTGGTTGATCTCGTGGCAGGCCCCGGAGGACGGCCGCGAGTCACCGGACACCGACATGGCGATGCCGCTGAGGACCAGCGCCTCGGCGAGCACCTGGAGGAAGTCGTTGTCGCCGATGCCCCCGGGGTGGCGCAGCACGGACTCGCCGGCCTGCCGGGCCATGGCCGCGGCGAGTCCGTCGATCCGCTCGCCCTTGATCCGGCCCGCCAGTTCCCAGTCCGCGACGGCGGAGATGTTGGAGACGGCGTCGCCGATCCCGGCGCGTACGTAGCGCACCGGGGCGTCCCGGATGATGTCCAGGTCGATGACGACGGCGATCGGGTTGGGCACCCCGTAGGAGCCGCGTCCCGCGTCGTTGTCGAGGGTGGCGACGGGCGAGCAGAGACCGTCGTGCGCGAGGTTCGTCGGTACGGCGACCAGGGGGAGGCCGACGCGTGCCGCGGCGAACTTGGCGCAGTCGATGATCTTGCCGCCGCCGAGTCCGACGACCGCGTCGTAGTGGCCGGCCTTTATGGCACCGGCCAGCCGGACCGCGTCGTCGAGGGTGCCGCCGCCGACCTCGTACCAGGTGGCGCCGGGCAGCGACGGGGAGAGCCGCTCGCGCAGCCCGGTGCCGGAGCCGCCGCTGACGGCGACGGCGAGGCGTCCGGACTGCGAGATGCGCTCGTCGGCGAGGACACAGCCCAGGCTGTCGAGGGCGCCGGGGCGGATGTCGACGACGAGCGGGGAGGGGATCAGCCGGGTCAGTACTGGCACGTGATCTCCCGTCCGCGGGCGAGATCGTCGTGGTTGTCGATCTCCACCCAGTCGATGTCGCCGATCGGCGCCACGTCGATCCGGAAGCCGCGGTTCACGAGCTCCTGGTAGCCGTGCTCGTAGAACTGCTGCGGGTCGGTCTCCCACACGGTCCTCAGCGCGTCGACCAGCTCCGGGGCGGCGTCGCCCTCGATGAGGGTGACGCCGATGTACTCGCCGGTGGCCTCGGCGGGGTCCATCAGCTTGGTGATCCTCGTCATGCCCCGCCCGGGGTCGGCGACGACCTTCATCTCCTCGTCGGCGAGCTGCTTGACCGTGTCGAGGGCGAGGATGATCCGCTTTCCGTCGCCGCGGGCGGCGAGCAGCGTCTTCTCGACGGAGACGGGGTGCACGGTGTCGCCGTTGGCGAGGATCACTCCGTCCTTGAGGGCGTCACGGCCGCACCACAGGGAGTAGGCGTTGTTCCACTCCTCGGCCTTGTCGTTGTCGATGAGGGTGAGCTTGAGCCCGTACTTCCGCTCCAGGGCCGCCCTGCGCTCGTACACGGCCTCCTTGCGGTAGCCGACGATGACGGCTGCCTCGGTGAGGCCGATCTCGGCGAAGTTGCCGAGGGTCAGGTCGAGGACCGTCGGCTCGCCCTCTATGCCCGCGGGCCCCACCGGCACCAGCGCCTTGGGCAGGGTGTCGGTGTAGGGACGCAGACGCCGTCCGGCGCCGGCCGCCAGCACGAGGCCGATCATGCGGGTTCTCCTTCATCGTGTACGGCGGGCGCGCCGCCCCGGTGGGCGGCCACCCAGAAGCGGATGCTCTCGACGAGCACCAGCAGGGCCACGGCCACGGCGAGCACCGTGAGTGCGACCGTGAACTGCGAGGCGGTGAACAGGGCCGCCAGTACGGCGACCGCCAGTGTGCGGCCCTCGTGCCCCCCGATCGCCCGCACCAGCCAGGGCGGGGGCGCGCCCGCGTTGCCGCGGATGCGGTAGACCGTGTCGTAGTGATGGTAGGCGACCGCGGCAACCAGTCCGTAGGCCGCCGGTAGCGCTCCGTTCACGTCCGCGTTGGCCGCGAGGGCCAGGACCGTGCCGTACTCGGCGGCGCGGAAGAAGGGGGGGACCAGCCAGTCGAGGGCGCCGCCCAGCGGGCGGGCGACGGCCAGGGCGGAGGCCGGGACGTAGAGCAGGGCCGCGAGGACGGTCCACGGTCCGCCGAAGCCGGTCAGCGCGGCCGTGGTGACGACGGCGGCGCCGCCGAGCAGGGCGACGGCGGGGGCGGTGAAGCCGGGCAGGCTCCGTGCGGTGTTCCTCAGCACGGCCGCCAGGCGCTCGGCGAGCGGTCCGGTGTCGGCCAGGTCGGCGAGGGCCCGCGTCGCGCGCTCACCACGGCGGGCCCTGCGGTTCCGCGAGCGCAGGACACGGCCCGCCGTGGTGTACGTCGCCGCGAAGGCGCAGCCGATCAGCAGGGCGTAGAAGGTGATGCGGGGGGTCGTGAGGGCGGTGAGGACGGCGAGCATCGCCCAGCGCTCGCCGATCGGCAGGACGATCATGCGGCGGACCCAGACCGTCCAGCCGACGCTGTCGAGGCGGTTGGAGAGGGCGGCGGTGGGGCTGGTGTTGGCGGGGTCCCCCGTGTTCGCCTCGTTGAAGGAGAAGTCCACGACGTGTCGGCAGGTCTGCAGGACCATCGCGCCGAGGGCCAGGGCCCACACGTCGTCGCCGCCGCGGGCCGCGCCGAGGGCGAGGCCCGCGTAGTAGGCGTACTCCTTGGCGCGGTCGAAGGTGGCGTCGAGCCAGGCGCCGAGGGTGGAGTACTGCAGGGAGTAGCGGGCGAGCTGGCCGTCGGTGCAGTCCAGCACGAAGGAGGCCAGCAGCAGGACGCCCGCGGCGACGAAACCGCCGCGGGTTCCGGTGGCGGCGCAGCCCGCCGCTATGAGCGCGGTGAGCAGCGAGGCGGTGGTGACCTGGTTGGGGGTCAGCCCGCGGCGGGCGCACCAGCGGGCGAGGTAGCGGGAGTACGGGCTGACGCAGTAGGTGGTGAAGAAGCCGTCGCGGGCCTTGACCGCCGACTTCAGGCGGACGGCCTCGTCGTCGACCGCGGCGACGGCCTGCCTGGCCTCGTTGCGGGCCTGCGGGTCGTCGGGGACGGTGGCGACGAGGCTGCCCAGGTCGGGGCGGTACACGTCGATGCCGTCAGCGCCGTCGGCACGTTCGGCTTCGAGGGCGACGACGACGCGGTCGGCGAGACTACCGGTGAGGGTAGTGCCGCCGGCCGGGCTCTCGCCGGTGACGGAGCTCTCGCGGGCCATCGCGCGGGTCAGGGCCTGGCGGCCGGCCGGCTGGGCGGTGACGGCGCCGGGGATCGCGGCGAGCGGGAAGCGCGGGTCGGTGAGGCCGAGGCGCAGCGCGTGCTCATGGCCCACGAAGCGGGCGTCGACGACGGCGACCCGTCGGCCTGCGGGCACCTCGGCGAGCAGTGTCTCGGCCTCGGCGGCGTCGGCCGCTGTCCGCACGTCGAAGCCGAGGGAGCGCAGGTCCGTCTCGAGTGACGAACCGGGGACCGGCTGTCCGGTGAGGATGGCGGTCGACAACCGAATCTCACTCCCTGGAGTGTCGGCGCGTCCACGCCGGTCGTGTACATGAGTGGGGGCGCCCGTACGTGCCTCCGGGCGGCATGTCGGCTGAGGCTATCGGATGTCCCTGAACCCACGTTCACCGCGTGTTAGGCGGTTGGATCGACGTGGTTCCACTCGCATCCCTGCCGCGATCATCATCGGGGATGGCGGGGCCGACTCACAAACCACGCACCCAGAAGGGACATTGAGTCGAATACGGGGCATTGCCGGTCGGAAGCGGGCCGCCGGTCGCGGCACGGAGCGGCTTCGTCCGCTTCTCCGCCGGCGCCCGTGTGCGGCAATCCCGGTGTGGACCTCATCACGGAGGACGGCTGCGCCGCAAGGTTCGAAGAACGCCCGACCACTTCTGACCTGCGATCGTTTTCCGCAGGTCAGGGCACATGACAACGGTGTTCAGTGCCGCGTTGCCCCATACCCCCCACCCGTAGTTCACTGTGATCGGGACGAGCGACGAAGGGACGGTCTCCATGGGGGCTGGGCACGATCACGGGCACGCGCACGGAGCGCCCGCCGGCGGTACGGCGAGTGCGGCGTACCGCGGCAGGCTGCGGGTGGCGCTGACGATCACGCTCGGTGTCATGGTCGTCGAGATCGTCGGCGGTGCGCTGTCCGGCTCACTGGCTCTCGTCGCCGACGCCGCTCACATGGCGACCGACGCTCTGGGACTCGGCATGGCCCTGCTGGCGATCCATTTCGCGAACCGCCCGCCGAGCGAGCGCCGCACCTTCGGATACGCCCGTGCGGAGATCCTCGCCGCCCTGGCGAACTGTCTGCTGCTGCTCGGGGTGGGCGGCTATGTGCTGTTCGAGGCGGTCCAGCGGTTCGTCTCACCGGCCGATGTCGAGGGCGGGCTGACCCTGGTGTTCGGCGCGGTCGGCCTCGTCGCCAACATGGTGTCGCTGGCGCTGCTGATGCGCGGGCAGAAGGAGAGCCTGAACGTGCGGGGGGCGTTCCTGGAGGTGGCCGCCGACGCGCTCGGCTCGCTCGCGGTGATCGTCTCCGCTCTGGTCGTCATGGCCACCGGCTGGGCGGCAGCCGACCCGATCGCCTCCCTCGCGATCGCCTTGATGATCGTGCCCCGCAGCTTCAAGCTGCTGCGCGAGACATTGGACGTCCTGCTGGAGGCGGCGCCCAAGGGCGTGGACATGGCCCAGGTCCGCGCGCACATCCTGGCCACGGACGGCGTCGAGGACGTCCACGACCTGCACGCCTGGACGATCACCTCGGGCATGCCGGTGCTCTCCGCCCACGTGGTCGTCAGCACCGAGGTCCTCGACGCCCTCGGGCACGAGAAGATGCTGCGCGAGCTCCAGAGCTGTCTGGGCGACCACTTCGACGTGGAGCACTGCACCTTCCAGTTGGAGCCGCGCGGCCACGCGGAGCACGAGGCACGACTCTGTCACTGAGGCGGCGCCGGAGGCGCGCCCGGGGCCGTGGGGCCGGGGCGTGGGGCCGGGGACCGTGCGCCGGCGGAACGCATCCTTTCGCCCCCGTTCCGGCGCCCCTTCCCTCATGCCGTGCGGCTCCGGACGGTTCTCCGGCAACCGGTCCGGGCACGATCGCTTACCGAACCCCCTTCCGGTGTCCGGGCGGCACTCCCCGGCACTCCCCGGCCCGCCCGCGGGACATGCGGGAGTGCCGGGGAGTGCCGGGAGTGCCGGATTCGTGCGGCAGACTGGGGCGCGAAAACCGAGTGAAGGATGGGTATGCCGATCACACCTGCCAACGCGACGCACAGTCCGTCGAGCGGTACCGCCGAGGCGATCTTGCTGGAGCTGGTCGACGACGAGGGCGTGACGATCGGCACCTCGGAGAAGCTGGCCGCCCACCGGCCCCCGGGACAGTTGCACCGGGCGTTCTCGGTGTTCCTGTTCGACGAGCGCGGGCGGCTGCTGATCCAGCAGCGGGCGCTGGGCAAGTACCACTCCCCCGGTGTGTGGTCCAACACCTGCTGCGGTCACCCCTACCCCGGTGAGGCGCCGTTCGCGGCGGCGGCCCGGCGGACCTTCGAGGAGCTGGGCCTGTCCCCGTCCCTGCTGGCCGAGGCCGGCACGGTCCGCTACAACCATCCGGACCCGGCCTCGGGCCTGGTGGAGCAGGAGTACAACCACCTGTTCGTCGGCCTGGTGCAGGCACCGCTGCGGGCGGACCCGGAGGAGGTGGCGTCGACGGCGTTCGTGACCCCGGACGAGCTGGCCCGGCGGCACGCCGAGGACACCTTCTCGGTGTGGTTCATGACCGTCCTGGACGCCGCCCGCCCGGCGATCCGGGAGCTGACGGGACCGTCGGCGGGCTGGTGACCGTGCCGGTCACCCGCCGGTGACCGGTTTCAGAGCCGCACGGGTTTGAGCGGCAGGGCGGCCCAGACCACCTTGCCGCCGCTCGCGGTGTGCTCCACGTCGCACAGACCGCCCGCCTCGTGGGTGATCTCGCGCACCAGGAGCAGTCCGCGACCGCCGGTGCGGCCGTGGTCGGTCTCCAGGGCGGTCGGGCGGTAGGGATGGTTGTCCTCCACGGACACCCGGACCCACTCGGCACCGACGGCGACCTCGACGGCGAGCGTCGGGGAGAGCAGCGCCGCGTGCCGTACGGCGTTGGTGACCAGTTCCGAGACGATCAGCAGCAGTCCCTGGGCCACGTCGTCGGCGACCGGCACCCCCTGGCGCAGCAGCAGGTCCCGTACGGCGTGGCGCGCCTGCGGGACCGAGGCGTCGACGGCGGGCGCGGTGAAGCGCCAGACACCCTCGTACGGAAGCGGTGCCGCGGTGCCCGCCTCGAGGGATCTCTCCCCGCCCTCCGGGCGGGGGCCGGGGCCGCTCCCCTGGTCGTCCATCGTCAGGTCGCCGCCCTCACACTCGATTGTCACCACACGTCGAGTGTTGGTAACGACCGGCGTCCCCCCGAAGCGCTGAACAGAAGTCAGCGGATATCGAGCGTTTCTGATCGTCGACGTTTGCCGCCGCCCATCGCGGGATCGTTTCTGCCTGCCCGGCGCCGCCCCGGCAAACTATTCGGATTGTATGGGTTTGCCCTCACCCTCTCCTTCGTCGTGCGCTCCTGCCGGTCGGCGCCCCGACCGGGGCGGATAGCATCCGACCCCATGGAGCCCCAGGTGCTGCACAGTGTCACCGAAGCGGTCGCCACGGTCGTCATCCGCCATCCGGCGAAGCGCAACGCCATGACGACCGCGATGTGGCGCGCGCTGCCGCCGCTGCTCGACACGCTGGCGGGTGACCCCGGGGTACGGGCACTGGTGCTCACCGGCGAGGGCGGGACGTTCTGCGCCGGGGCGGACATCTCCACGCTCCGGGGGTCGCCGCGGGAGGCGCAGCGGCTCGCCGTGGCGGCCGAGGAGGCGCTCGCCGCCTTCCCCAAGCCGACGCTGGCGGCGATCCGGGGCCACTGCGTCGGCGGCGGGGCACAGCTGGCGGCGGCCTGCGATCTGCGGTTCGCCCAGGAGGGAGCGGTGTTCGGGGTGACACCGGCCAGGCTCGGCATCGTCTACCCGGCGTCCTCCACCCGGCGGCTGGTGTCGCTGGTGGGTCCGTCCGCCGCGAAGTACCTGCTGTTCTCGGGTGAATTGATCGACACCGGGCGGGCCCTGCGTACGGGACTGGTCGACGAGGTGCTCCCCGAGGGCGAACTGGACCGGCGGGTCGCGGAGTTCACCCGGATCCTGACATCCCGTTCGCAGTTGACGCAGGCCGCGGCGAAGGAGTTCGCGAACGGGCGCACCGACCGGGACGACCACTGGAGCGAGCGGGCGCACGGGAACGGCGACACCGCGGAGGGGGTCGCCGCGTTCCTGGAACGCAGACCGCCCCGGTTCACATGGAGCCTTTCGGGTCGACGACGGGCCGCCTCGGGGCGGTCGTAGCGGCACGGCGCGCATGTCGAGGCGTCGACGAGGTACACGGAGGCCCACAAGGTCCGTCCCGGCCGAAGACGGTCGGGGGAGGAAAGGGGAAACACGTGTTCCGTGCCATCGCGGATGTCCTGCGCCAGATCGGCGGCGCCGTCGCCACCGTCGTGACGCTGCCGTTCCGGGCTCTGGCCCGTCTCTTCGGCGGTGCCTCGTCCGCCGGCCGCGGTCGGCGCGCCTGACCCGGCGCGCGCCACGGCCCGACGAGTCGCCGCCCTGATCCCCGATTGTCGGCGCCACCTGCCACAATTGCCGCGCAACCTCAGCGAAGAAGGCGGTACGGGATCGTGACGACACCCTCCACAGGGTCCATCGAAGGCAGGATCGCCGGGGAGCTCGGCGTACAGGAGCGGCAGGTCAGAGCCGCCGTGGAACTGCTCGACGGCGGTTCGACGGTGCCCTTCATCGCCCGCTACCGCAAGGAAGCGACCGAAATGCTCGACGATGCGCAGCTGCGCACGCTCGAGGAGCGGCTGCGCTATCTGCGGGAGCTCGAGGAGCGTCGCACGGCGATCCTGGAATCGGTGCGCGAGCAGGGCAAGCTCACCGAGGAGCTCGAGGAGCGGATCCGGGGCGCGGAGACCAAGGCGCGCCTGGAGGACATCTATCTGCCGTACAAGCCCAAGCGGCGCACCAAGGCACAGATCGCGCGTGAGGCGGGGCTGGAACCGCTGGCGGACGGGCTGCTCGGTGATCCGGGCGTCGAGCCCCTCGCCGCGGCCGCCGCGTTCGTGGACGCCGACAAGGGCGTCGCCGATCCGCAGGCCGCCCTGGACGGAGCGCGGGCCATCCTCACCGAGCGGTTCTCGGAGGACGCCGACCTGATCGGCGAGCTGCGGGAGCGCATGTGGGTGCGCGGGCGGCTCGCCGCCAAGGTGCGCGACGGCAAGGAGGAGGCGGGCGCCAAGTTCGCCGACTACTTCGACTTCGCCGAGCCGTTCACCGAGCTGCCCTCGCACCGGATCCTGGCGATGCTGCGCGGGGAGAAGGAGGAGGTCCTCGACCTCGTCCTGGAGCCGGAGGAGGCGACGGACGGCCCGTCCTCGTACGAGGGCCTGGTGGCCCACCGGTTCGGGATCGGCGACCGGGGCCGTCCCGCGGACAAGTGGCTGCTCGACACGGTCCGCTGGGCCTGGCGTACCCGCATCCTGGTGCATCTCGGCATCGACCTGCGGCTGAGGCTGCGTACGGCGGCCGAGGACGAGGCGGTGCGGGTGTTCGCGGCCAACCTCCGTGACCTGCTGCTCGCCGCCCCGGCCGGCACCCGCGCGACACTCGGGCTCGACCCCGGGTTCCGTACAGGCGTGAAGGTCGCCGTGGTGGACGCGACCGGCAAGGTCGTCGCCACCGACGTGATCCACCCGCACGTCCCGGCGAACCGGTGGGACGAGGCGATCGCCAAACTGGCCCGGCTCGCCCGGGAACACGCGGTCGAGCTGATCGCCATCGGCAACGGCACCGCGTCCCGGGAGACCGACAAGCTCGCCGGCGACCTCATCACCCGGCATCCCGAGCTGAAGCTGACGAAGGTCATGGTGTCCGAGGCGGGCGCCTCCGTGTACTCCGCGTCCGCGTTCGCCTCGCAGGAGCTGCCGGACATGGACGTGTCGCTGCGCGGCGCGGTGTCGATCGCGCGGCGGCTCCAGGACCCATTGGCCGAGCTGGTGAAGATCGACCCGAAGTCGATCGGCGTCGGCCAGTACCAGCACGACCTGTCCGAGGTGAAGCTGTCGCGTTCGCTGGACGCGGTGGTGGAGGACTGTGTGAACGGCGTGGGCGTGGACGTCAACACGGCGTCGGCGCCGCTGCTCGCCCGGGTCTCCGGCATCACCTCCGGGCTCGCCGAGAACATCGTGGCCCACCGGGACAGCAACGGGCCGTTCGGGTCCCGCCGCGAGCTGAAGAAGGTGCCGCGGCTCGGTCCCAAGGCGTTCGAGCAGTGCGCCGGCTTCCTCAGGATCCGCGGCGGCGACGACCCGCTGGACGCCTCCAGCGTTCACCCGGAGGCCTACCCGGTCGTGCGGCGCATGGTGAAGACCTCCGGCCAGGAGGTCGCCTCGCTGATCGGCAACACCGCCGTGCTGCGCTCGCTGCGACCGCAGGACTTCGTGGACGAGACGTTCGGTCTGCCGACCGTCGGGGACATCCTCCGGGAACTGGAGAAGCCGGGACGCGACCCGCGGCCGGCGTTCAAGACCGCCGCCTTCAAGGAGGGCGTGGAGAAGATCTCCGACCTGTCGCCCGGGATGATCCTGGAAGGCGTGGTGACGAACGTGGCGGCCTTCGGCGCGTTCGTCGACGTCGGCGTCCACCAGGACGGTCTGGTCCATGTCTCCGCCATGTCGAAGACGTTCGTCAAGGACCCGCGGGACGTGGTGAAGCCGGGCGACATCGTCAAGGTGAAGGTCCTCGACGTCGACATCCCGCGCAAGCGGATCTCGCTGACGCTGCGGCTGGACGACGAGGCCGCGGAGCAGGGGGACGCCTCCGGCGGGCGCCGGCAGCGCGGCGTGGGACGCCCGCCCCAGCAGCGCCAGGGGCAGGGTCAGGGCCGCGGCGGTGGCGGCGGTCGCGGAAGCGCCGGCGCGCGTCAGGCGCCCGCACCGGCGAACAGCGCGATGGCCGACGCCCTGCGCCGCGCGGGCCTGGTCGACCCCAAGAGCGGCAGGCGCTGACCTCTCCCCCGGGGCCCGGATTCTCCACTGCGGTGTGAGGGTCCGGGCCCGGCCCGTCCGTAGCGGGTCGGCATGTCGACGTCACGGGTCGACACTCGGGACGTCATGGCGAGCGAGGGGTACGGGACCGCGGGCCCGCTGCGGGCCGTACGGCCCGCACGTCAGACGTGCGCCGTCCCGGTCCGGCCGGGTCCTGCGCCCGGCACCGCGTCGGCGCTCGGTGTCAGTACTCCGTCACCTTGCCGTCGGCCACTTCCAGGCGGCGGGTGACGTGCACCGCGTCGAGCATGCGCCGGTCGTGGGTGACGAGCAGGAGGGTGCCCTCGTAGGAGTCCAGGGCCGACTCCAGCTGCTCGATGGCGGGCAGGTCGAGGTGGTTGGTCGGCTCGTCGAGGACGAGGAGGTTGACGCCCCGGCCCTGGAGGAGGGCGAGGGCGGCTCGGGTGCGTTCGCCCGGGGAGAGGGTGACGGCCGGCCGCATCACCTGGTCCGCCTTGAGCCCGAACTTGGCCAGCAGGGTGCGGATCTCGGCCGGTTCGGTGTCCGGTACCCCGGCACGAAAGGCGTCGAGCAGGGTGTCGGTGCCGTGGAACAGGGCCCGGGCCTGGTCGACCTCGCCGAGCAGGACGCCCGAGCCGAGGGCGGCGTGCCCGGCGTCGAGTGGGACACGGCCCAGCAGGGCGGCCAGCAGGGTGGACTTGCCGGCGCCGTTGGCGCCCGTGACGGCCACCCGGTCCGCCCAGTCGATCTGCAGCGAGACCGGCCCGAGCACGAAGTCGCCGCGTCGCACCTCGGCGTCCCGCAGCGTCGCCACCACCGCGCCGGAGCGTGGGGCCGCCGCGATCTCCATACGCAGCTCCCACTCCTTGCGCGGCTCCTCGACCACCTCCAGGCGCTCGATCATGCGCTGGGTCTGGCGGGCCTTGGCGGCCTGCTTCTCGCTCGCCTCGCTGCGGAACTTGCGACCGATCTTGTCGTTGTCGCCGCCCGCCTTGCGGCGCGCGTTCTTCACGCCCTTGTCCATCCAGGAACGCTGCATCTGGGCGCGTTCCTGGAGCGCGGACCTCTTGTCGGCGTACTCCTCGTACTCGTCGCGGGCGTGCCGGCGGGCCACCTCCCGTTCCTCCAGGTAGGCCGTGTAGCCGCCGCCGTAGAGGTTGATCCGTCGCTGGGCGAGGTCGAGTTCGAGGACCTTGGTGACGGTGCGGGTGAGGAACTCGCGGTCGTGGCTGACCACGACCGTCCCGGCGCGCAGCCCGCTCACGAAGCGTTCGAGGCGCTCCAGACCGTCCAGGTCGAGGTCGTTGGTGGGTTCGTCGAGCAGGAAGACGTCGTAGCGGGACAGGAGGAGGGAGGCGAGGCCTGCCCGGGCCGCCTGGCCACCGGACAGGGCGGTCATGAGGTGGTCCGGGCCGACGGTCAGGCCGAGGGAGGCGGTGACCTCCTCGGCGCGCTCGTCCAGGTCGGCGCCGCCCAGGGCCAGCCACCGCTCCAGGGCGTCGGCGTACGCGTCGTCGGCGCCGGGCGCCCCGTCGACCAGGGCCTGGGTCGTCTCGTCCATGGTCCGCTGGGCCTCGGCGACACCGGTACGCCGGGACAGGAACTCCCGGACGGTCTCGCCGGGCCGGCGCTCCGGCTCCTGCGGGAGGTGCCCGACGGTCGCCGTGGGCGGGGAGAGGCGCAGCTCGCCCTGCTCCGGCGCGGTGAGGCCGGCGAGCAGGCGCAGCAGTGTGGACTTTCCGGCGCCGTTGGCACCGACCAGGCCGATCACGTCGCCGGGGGCGACGACGAGGTCGAGGCCGCTGAACAGGGAGCGGTCGCCATGGCCGGCGGAGAGGTTCTTGGCGACGAGGGTGGCAGTCATCAGACCGCCGATCCTAGCCTTCGGGCTCATCCGCCGACGCGCCGGTTCCGACCGCCGCACGAACGTCGTGCCGCTCCCCCCGGCTTTCCCCGCCCCCGGTCCTCACCGCCGCACGGACGTCGTCCGTACCGCCCCGGCGGTGCGGGCCACCAGGTAGGCCTCCCCCTTCACCGCCTTCGCGTCCAGGGGGATGCGGTGGAGTCCCGGTTCCAGGACGCCGTCGAAGAGTTCGTGGGTGTGGGTGCGGGAGAGGCGGTCGACGCGGTACGCGGTGAGCCGTACCCGGCAGGACGAGGTGACCTCGACCTCCGCCGCGGCACCGGCCGCGGAGACCGGGACGCTCAGAGCGGTGAGGCGGCGCTGCTCGGGCGGGCTGCGGTCCAGGGCGTGTTCGGTCTGGGCGACGAGGAGGGGGACGACCGGGGCGAGACCGTCGACGCAGGGCACGTCGACGCCGGCGGCGGCGAACGCGCCGCGTACGGCCTCCCGTTCGGCGGCGCCGGCCGACCGGCCGAAGACCACGGCGCTGTAGCCGCGCAGTTCGTCGGCGGGGACACCGTCGGCGTCCTGGGCGATGTCGGCGCCGATCCCGATGGTGCGCAGGGCCGCGGCGAGTCTGGCGAGCAGGGCGACGCGGGCCCCGATCAGCAGGACACGGCGGCGGGTGCCGTCGGCGCCGTCCAGCAGGGCGGCGAGGGCCGTGCGGTAATCGGTGCCGCGGAAGCGGAACGGGCCCAGGCCGTGGTAGCCGTTGCGTTCCAGGTCGGCGTGCTCGTCGGTCTGCCAGGCGAAGTCCCGCCAGATGTAGTCCTCGCCGTCCCGTTCGATGGCGGCGGTCACCGCGCCGCAGGCGAGGTCCTCGCAGTCGGGGCAGCCGTAGACGATGTACCGGCCGGACGGCAGCGGGGCCTCGGTCTCCAGCAGCAGGCTGCGGACCTGGGCGGTGAAGATGGCGGGCGGCACGTCGGAGGCGAGCGGGGAGACGGCGTCGAGGTCACAGAGGCGGAACAGCAGCGGGCGTCCGTCGACGACGAAGTCGACGAAGTCCCGGTGGACCTGGTAGTCACCGCCGGAGAGGAGTCCACCGGCACGGATCGCCGGTGTCAGGCCGAAGGTCGCGTACTCGGCAGGCATGTCGTGAGTATTACCGCAGTCGGACGGACACGAGCACGGCATGACATATTCCGTTGACTCCGCACTGCACGGGCCGGCCCGTTCGCCGCCGAGGGCGGCCGAAGCGGCGTCGGCGGTCACTGTTTGCCGATCGGGTCTCCCTCCACGTCCGGCCCGGGGCCGGGGCCGATACGGAGTTCGAAATCGCCGTCGTACTTCGTGTGCCCCGCGATGACGGCCATGTCGACCGCCTCGGAGGCCATCTCGCCCCGCACGATGAGCGGATCGCGGCGCAGATCGCGCATGAGCGCCACGCACATCACGATCATCACGATGACGAACGGGGCCGCCGCGAGGATCGTGAGGTTCTGCAGGCCGGTCAGCGCGTCGCCCTGGCCGCTGCCCACCAGCAGCATGATCGCGGCGACGGCGCCGGTGACCACGCCCCAGAACACCACCACCAGGCGGCCCGGTTCGAGCGCCCCCTTCTGCGAGAGGGTGCCCATGACGACCGAGGCGGCGTCCGCGCCCGAGACGAAGAAGATGCCGACGAGGATCATCACCAGCAGGCTCGAGGCCGTGGCGATGGGGTACTCCTGGAGCACCGCGAACAGCTGGCCCTCGGGGGTCGCCTCCGCACCGAGCCGGCCCTGCCCCTGGAGCCGCATCGCGGTACCGCCGAAGATCGCGAACCAGATCAGGCTGACCGTGCTGGGCACGAGGATGACTCCGCCGATGAACTGACGGATCGTACGGCCCCGGCTGATGCGGGCGATGAACATGCCGACGAACGGCGTCCAGGAGATCCACCACGCCCAGTAGAAGACCGTCCAGCTGCCCAGCCACTTCGCCACTCCCTGGCCGGCGCTGATCTCCGTACGGCCGGCCAGCTGGGGCAGGTCGCCCAGGTAGCCGAAGATGGAGGTGGGCACCAGGTCGAGGACGAGGATCGTCGGGCCGGCCACGAACACGAACAGGGCGAGCACCAGCGCCAGCACCATGTTGGTGTTGGACAGCCACTGGATGCCCCTCTCCACGCCCGACACGGCGGAGGCGATGAACGCGACCGTGAGCACCGCGATGATGCCGACCAGCAGCCCCGTGCCGACCTTGTCCAACCAGTTCAGTTCCCGCATGCCGGAGCCGATCTGCAGCGCGCCGAGGCCGAGGGAGGCCGCCGAGCCGAAGACGGTCGCCACGATCGCGAGGATGTCGATGACGCGGCCGGGGGCGCCGTTGGCGTGCTTCGCCCCGATGAGCGGGGTGAAGACCGCGCTCATGGTCTGCCGGCGCCGCCTGCGGAAGGTGCTGTAGGCGATGCCCAGGCCGACCACGGCGTAGATGCCCCACGGGTGGAGCGTCCAGTGGAAGAGCGTGGTCGCCATGGCCAGTTCCATGCGCTCGCCCGGGTCGGCCGGGTGGGTGCCCGGCGGTGCGGTGATGTAGTGCGCCAAGGGCTCACTGACGCCGTAGAACATCAGGCCGATGCCCATGCCCGCGCTGAACATCATCGCGACCCACGAGACCGTGCGGAACTCGGGTTTCTCGCCCTCGGTGCCGAGATGGATCTTTCCGTAGCGGCTGATCGCGAGCCAGAGGGCGAAGACGACGAAGCCGGAGGCGGCCAGCATGAACGCCCAGCCGCCGTTGTGCATCAGACCGGTGAGCGCGCTGCTCGAGACGTCCTCGAGCGATTCGGTCGCTGTGGCGCCCCATACGACGAACGCGACGGTGAGCACGGCCGTGACACCGAACACCACCCGGTCGGTGCGAGGGCGCTCACGTCCGGTGGGTTCCGTTCCCGAAGCCGACCCCGGGCCTGCCGTACGGTCCTTGTCGCCGGGTTGATCCTGCGTCACGGGCGGCACCTTTCGTCGAGCCGATGGGGGAGCTCCACTCCCCCCGGACAAGCCCCTACCACGTATGGCCTGAAACTCACCTCCCGGCAGTCGTCGTCCTGTCGATCGACGGCCGGGTGGTGACCGGCGGTCGGAGTGGCTGAGGTGCCGCACCGCTGGTGGGACAGTGATACTGCTGTACATGACGACCGACATCGAGGGGCCGGCCCTCACGATCGACGAGCTGGCGGCGAAGGCCGGGATCACGGTGCGGACGGTCCGGTTCTACGGCAGCAGAGGGCTGCTGCCGCCCCCGGTGATCGGGCCGCGTCGCGTCGGTCACTACGGACAGGAGCACCTGGCCCGGCTGGCGCTGATCGAGGAGTTGCAGCGGCAGGGCATGACGCTGGCGGCCATCGAACGGTATCTGGGGCAGTTGCCGCCGGATCTGAGCGCGCGGGACCTGGCGATCCAGCGTGCGGTGGTGGCCTCCTGGGCGCCCGGCACGGTGGAGAGGGTGGCGCGCGAGGAGTTGGAGCGGCGCGCGGGGCGGGCGCTGGACGAGGAGGATCTGCGGCGGCTGGCCGCGCTGAACGTCGTCGAGCGGGACGGCGAGGACTTCCGGGTCGACGCGGGTCTGCTGCGGCTCGGCGTCGAGCTGCTGGACGTACCGCTGGCACACGAGACGATCCTCGCCGCCCGCGCGGCGCTCACCGAGCATGCGCGCGCGGCCGCACAGGACCTGTCGCGTCTGTTGCGGGACGCGGTGGCGGAGCGGGACACGCGGGAGGTGAAATCGCTGTCCGCCCATATGCATCCGCTCGTGGTGCAGGCGCTGCTGACGACGTTTCAGCGGTCGCTGCGCGAGGAGCTGCGGGAGTGGCTCGACGGCGGGGAATGAACGGGGAGGCAGGGACGGGCGGGGGACGGACAGCGGGGGCGGGCGGGGGACGGGCCCGCGTTCCCGCCCCCCGCCCGGGCTCTCCCGGCGCCTCAGCCGGCGTCCGTGAACCGCTCCCCCTTCTCCGCCTTGGCCACCAGCAGCGCCGGCGGCGCGAAGCGCTCGCCGTAACGCTCGGCGAGTTCACGCGCGCGTGCCACGAATCCGGGCAGGCCGCCCTCGTAGCCGTTGATGTACTGCAGGACGCCGCCGGTCCAACCGGGGAAGCCGATGCCGAGGATGGAGCCGATGTTGGCGTCGGCGACCGAGGTCAGCACGCCCTCCTCCAGCAGCCGGACCGTGTCCAGCGCCTCGGAGAACAGCATCCGCTCCTGCATGTCCCGGAACGGGATCTCGTGGCCGGGCTTGGTGAAGTGCTCCCGCAGGCCGGGCCACAGGGCGTCGCGCCCGCCGTCCTCCTTGTACGTGTAGAAGCCGGCGCCGGCGGCGCGGCCGGGGCGGTCGTACTCGTCGACCATGCGGTCGATGACGGCGTCGGCGGGGTGCTCGGTCCAGGTACCGCCGGCCTCCTCGACGGCCCGCCTGGACTCGGTCCGGATCTTGCGCGGCAGGGTGAGGGTCAGCTCGTCCACCAGGGACAGCACCTTGGCGGGGTAGCCCGCCTGGGCGGCCGCCTGTTCGACGGAGGCGGGCTCGATGCCCTCACCGACCATGGCGACACCCTCGTTGATGAACTGGCCGATGACGCGTGAGGTGAAGAAGCCGCGCGAGTCGTTGACGACGATCGGCGTCTTCTTGATCTGCCGGACCAGGTCGAAGGCGCGGGCGAGCGCCTCGTCCCCTGTCCGCTCGCCCTTGATGATCTCGACGAGCGGCATCTTGTCGACGGGCGAGAAGAAGTGCAGCCCGATGAAGTCGCCCTGGCGTTCGACGCCTTCGGCGAGGGCGGTGATGGGCAGGGTGGAGGTGTTGGAGCACAGGAGCGCGTCGGGGGCGACGACGTTCTGGATCTCCTGGAACACCTTGTGCTTGAGGGCGGTGTCCTCGAAGACGGCCTCGATGACCGCGTCGCAGCCGGCCAGGTCCTGCACCTCGGCGGTGGGCGTGATCCGGGCCAGCAGCGCATCGGCCTCCTCCTGGGTCGTCCGGCCCTTGGCGACGGCCTTGGCGCACAGCTTCTCGGAGTAGCCCTTGCCCTTGACGGCCGCCTCCAGGGAGACGTCCTTCAGGACGACGTCGATCCCCGCGCGGGCGCACGAGTAGGCGATGCCGGCTCCCATCATCCCGGCGCCGAGCACGGCGACCTTGCGGACCTGGCGGGGCTCGATGCCCCGGGGGCGGTTGGCGCCGGCGTTGACGGCCTGGAGGTCGAAGAAGAACGCCTGGATCATGTTCTTCGACGTCTGTCCGGCGGCCAGCTCGACGAAGTAGCGGGCCTCGATGACCTGGGCGGTCTCGAAGTCGACCTGGGCGCCCTCGACGGCGGCGGCGAGGATGCTCCGCGGCGCCGGGTAGGGGGCGCCGTTCGTCTGCTTGCGCAGGTTGGCCGGGAAGGCGGGCAGGTTGGCGGCGAACTTGGGGTGGGACGGGGTGCCGCCGGGGATGCGGTGGCCGGGCCGGTCCCAGGGCTGGGCGGACTCGGGGTGGGCGTCGATGAAGGCGCGGGCCTTGGCCAGCAGCTCCTCGCGGGTGTCGGCCACCTCGTCGACGAGACCGTTCTCCAGGGCGCGTCGCGGGCTGTACCGGGTGCCCTGGAGCAGCACCTTCAGCAGGGCGTCGGCGATGCCGAGCAGGCGGACGGTGCGGACGACGCCGCCGCCCCCGGGGAGCAGGCCGAGGGTGACCTCGGGCAGGCCGATCCTGGAGCCGGGGGCGTCGAGGGCGACGCGGTGGTGACAGGCCAGGGCGAGTTCGTAACCGCCGCCCAGGGCGGCGCCGTTGATCGCCGCGACGACCGGCTTGCCGAGCGTCTCGATGCGGCGCAGCTGCCGCTTGACCGCCAGGCCTCCGTCGAACAGGTCCTGCGCCGTGTCGGGGGTGATCCGGATCAGGTCGCGCAGGTCGCCGCCCGCGAAGAAGGTCTTCTTGGCGGAGGTGAGGATGATGCCGCGGATGGAGTCCGGGTCGGCCCGGAGTTCCGCCTCCAGGCGTTCGGTGATCACGGCGAGCGAGTCGCGGAACGCCTGGTTCATGGTGTTCGCGGACTGGTCGGGGTCGTCGAGGACGAGGGTGACGACGCCGGTGTCGTCCTGTTCCCAGCGGATGGTGGTGCTCTCGGTCATGAGGGGTCTCCGTAGAAGTCGCGTGTGGGTCGCCGGGGTTCAGATGCGCTCGACGACGGTGGCGATGCCCATGCCGCCGCCCACGCACAGGGTGGCGAGGCCGTAGCGCTTGTCCTGGCGTTCGAGTTCGTCGACGAGGGTGCCGAGGATCATCGCGCCGGTTGCGCCGAGCGGGTGACCGAGCGCGATGGCGCCGCCGTTCACGTTGACCTTGTCCAGCGACAGGCCCATGTCCTTCACGAAGCGGAGCACGACCGCCGCGAACGCCTCGTTGATCTCGACGAGGTCGATGTCGTCGATGGTCAGCCCGGCCTTGGCGAGCGCCTTGCGGGTGGCGGGGGCGGGGCCGGTGAGCATGATGGTGGGCTCGGAGCCGGACACGGCGGCGGAGACGATCCGCGCGCGCGGGGTGAGCCCGTAACGCTCACCGACCTCCTTGGAGCCGATGGCGACGAGGGAGGCGCCGTCCACGATGCCGGAGGAGTTGCCCGCGTGGTGGACGTGGTCGATCTTCTCCACCCAGTGGTACTTCTGCAGCGCCACCGCGTCGAAGCCGCCCAGGTCGCCGATGTCCGCGAAGGACGGCTTGAGCCCCGCGAGGGAGTCGGCGGTGGTGCCGGGGCGCAGATGCTCGTCGTGGTCCAGGACGACGAGTCCGCTGCGGTCCTTCACGGGGACGACGGACCGCGCGAAGCGGTTCTCCTTCCACGCGGTGGCCGCCCGCTCCTGCGACAGGGCCGCGTACTCGTCGACGTCCCGGCGCGAGAAGCCCTCGATGGTGGCGATCAGATCGGCGCCGATGCCCTGGGGGACGAAGTTCGTGGCGAGGTTGGTCATCGGGTCGTTGAACCAGGCGCCGCCGTCGGAGGCCATGGGCACCCGGGACATCGACTCCACGCCGCCGGCCAGCACGAGGTCCTCCCAGCCGGAACGGACCTTGGCCGCGGCCAGGTTGACGGCCTCCAGACCGGAGGCGCAGAAGCGGTTCTCCTGGACGCCGGCGACGGTGTCTGGCAGTCCGGCGGCGATGGCGGCGATCCGGGCGATGTCGGAGCCCTGGTCGCCGACGGGGCCCACGACACCGAGCACGATGTCGTCGACGGCGGCCGGGTCGAGGTCCGGAAAGCGGTCGCGGACCTCGTGGATGAGGCCGACGACCAGGTCGACGGGCTTGGTGCCGTGCAGGGCGCCGTTCGCCTTGCCGCGCCCACGCGGGGTGCGGATCGCGTCGTACACGTACGCTTCGGTGCTCACGGGGTGGCCTTTCGCTGAGGGTCTCGGGGCGCGGATCGCTGAGGGTCTCGGGGCGCGGACAGCAGTCGGGGGACGTCCCAGTCGCGGGCCACGTCGTCGGTGTCGGCGCCCGGCCGGGCGGGTCCGGTGCGCACGGTGGTGGGGGTGGCGGAGAACCGCGGGGCCGGTGCGGGCTGGGTGAGGCCGTCGTGGTCGGTGAAGGTGCCGCGGGCGGCGAGGTGCGGGTCGTGCGGGGCCTCGCGCAGCGACAGGACGGGGGCCACGCACGCGTCGGAGCCGTCGAAGACGGCGGTCCACTCGTCGCGGGTACGGGCCTTGAAGCGGGCGGCGACGCGCTCGCGGAGCGCGGGCCACCGGGTGACGTCCGTGTGGGCGTCCGCCTGGTCCTCGATGCCGAGGAGCCGCAGGAACTCGGCGTAGAACTGCGGCTCCAGCGCGCCGACCGCCACGTACCCGCCGTCGGCCGTCCCGTAGGTGCCGTAGTACGGGCAGCCGCCGTCGAGGAGGTTGTCTCCGCGCCGGTCCTGCCAGCCGCCGGCGGCGAGCATGCCGTGGATCATCGCGGACAGGTGGGCGGTGCCGTCCACGATGGCGGCGTCGACGACCTGCCCGGTGCCGCCCGCGCGCACGTGGTGCAGCGCGGCGAGGACGCCGACGACGAGGTAGAGGGAGCCGCCCGCGTAGTCGCCGAGCAGGTTGGCCGGGACGGCCGGCGGCCGGTCCGGGCTGCCGATCATGCCGAGGGCGCCGGTGCGGGCGATGTACGCGATGTCGTGCCCCGCGCGGTCGGCGAGCGGGCCCTGCTGGCCCCAGCCGGTCATGCGGCCGTAGACGAGGCGCGGGTTGCGGTCGTGGCAGTCCCCGGGGCCGACGCCGAGGCGCTCGGCGACGCCGGGGCGGTAGCCCTCGAGGAGGACGTCGGCGCGTTCGGCCAGGTCGAGGACGCGGTCGGCGCCGTCGGGGGCCTTCAGGTCGACGACCACGGAGCGCTTGTTGCGGTTGGTGACGTCGTACGCGGCCTCGATCGCGAGCACCGGGGTGCGGGGGCGGTCCACCCGGACGACGTCGGCACCCAGGTCGGCGAGGAGCATGGCGGCGAACGGGCCGGGGCCGATCCCGGCCAGCTCGACCACGCGCACTCCGGTGAGCGGCCCCTGCGCCGGCACCTTCGTCATCGCACCCCCAGCTGTGACACAACTGATGTAACACCAGTGATGCTAAGAACACGTTCCATCCGGCACAAGAGGCCGAGCAAGCGCTTGGCCATGCGTCCCGGCCACTCTACGGCGCGGTCCGTGCCGCGCTCCCGCTCGGCTCGGTGTTCCCACCGGGGTCGTCGGGTTCCGCACCCCTCACGCTAACCTCGGCCACCGACAGCGGCACGACCGCGGAGCCAGGGGCGTCACGATCACGAGGGGCGCCACGACAAGGGGTGTCATGAACAGGCTGAACAGGACGGACGACCGTCCGTACGACATCGTGCTCTTCGGGGCCACCGGCTTCGTCGGGACGCTCACCGCCGAGTACCTCGCCGCCCACGCGCCCTCCGGTCTGCGCTGGGCGATCGCGGGCCGCTCCCCCGAGAAGCTGGAGCGCCTGCGGGAGCGGCTGGAGCGGCCCTCCGGCGATCCCGAGATCGGGGTGCTGAGGGCGGACGTGTCCGATCCGGCCTCGTTGCGCACGCTCGCCGAGCAGGCGCGCGTGGTGGCCACGACCGTGGGTCCCTACGTGGCCTACGGCGAGGAACTCGTCGCCGCCTGCGCGGACACCGGCACCGACTACCTCGACCTCACCGGTGAACCGGAGTTCGTGGACCTGATGTACGTCCGCCACGACGCACGCGCGCGGGAGACCGGCGCACGCCTGGTGCACGCCTGCGGCTTCGACTCGGTTCCGCACGACCTGGGCGCGTATTTCACCGTGCTGCAACTGCCGGAAGGGGTGCCGCTGACGGTGGACGGTTTCGTGACCGCCGACGCCACCTTCTCGGGCGGGACCTTCGCCTCGGCACTGGGCCAGCTCGCCCGGCCCCGACAGCTCCGCGCGGCGGCCCGGGACCGGCGGCGGCACGAGCCGCGGCTGATGGGGCGCCGGGTGTCGGCGCCGTCGGGCGGGCCGCGCTACGCCCCCGAGGTCGGCGCCTGGGCGCTGCCCCTGCCGACCATCGACGCGCGGATCGTGCGCCGGTCGGCGAAGGCGCTCGACCGGTACGGGCCCGACTTCCGCTACCGGCACTACGCGGCCGTCCGGCACCTGCCGTTCGCGGTGGGCGGGGTCGCGGCCGTGGCCGCGCTGGTCGCCGCGGCTCAACTGCCGCCCCTGCGGCGCCGCCTGTCCGGCCGGCTGGCGCCCGGTGACGGGCCGGGGCCCGAGAAGCGCGCCAGGAGCTGGTTCACCGTCCGCTTCGTGGGTGAGGGCGGCGGACGGCGGGTCTGCACCGAGGTCGCGGGCGGCGACCCCGGTTACGACGAGACGGCGAAGATGCTCGCCGAGGCGGCGCTCTGCCTGGCCTTCGACGACCTCCCGCCGACCTCGGGACAGGTCACCACCGCGGTGTCGATGGGCGATGCGCTGATCGAGCGGCTGCGGTCCGCGGGCATCCGCTTCCGCGTCGCCGCGACCCTCCCGTCCTGAGCCCGGGTTGAGACTTTTCGACGCTCGCCCCTTGCGGACCGAACGCGCCTTTCACCCAAGTCTCAAAGGGAAGTTCAATGAAACAATCGAGGGTATGCGATTTCTTCTCGAAGTGAGCATGGACGACGAGGCATTGGCCGAGGACCCCGTGGGTGAGCTGGGGCGGATCCTGCGGTACTGGGGCGGGAACCTGCGCCACTACCCGATGAAGCCCGGGGACGGAGCGGAGATCTACGACTCTGCGTACCGCGAGGTGGGGCGCTGGCGCATCGAGCCGGACGAGCGGCAGGGAACCGTCTAGGCGTCGGCGCCCGCCGCCTCCCCCGCACCCCCCGCCTCCCGCAGGGCCCGGCGGCACAGGGCGTCCGCTCTGCGGGTGGTTTCCGGGAGGCGGTACGCGGGGGTCAGCGCGAGGGTGTGGGCGCGGGCGTCGGCGAGGGTCACGCGGTGGCCGACCGAGACGAAGACCGGCTTGACGGCGTCCCGGGTGCGCAGGGCCAGGCCGACCTCCTCGGCCCCGGCGAGCAGCGGAGCCGTGCTGCCGCGCGGGGCCGCCGGGGGCGTGAAAGTGAAGGTGAAGGGGTTCTTGGCGACGCCGATCGTCGGCAGGCCGGTGAGCACCCCGAGGTGGCTGGCGAGGCCGAAGCGGCGGGGATGGGCGAGTCCGTAGCCGTCGCAGACGACCAGTCCCGGCGGGCACGGCAGGGCGTCGAGGGCGGCCAGGACGGTGGGGATCTCCCGGAAGGCGAGCAGCCCCGGAACGTACGGGAAGGAGATCCGGCCGACGGCCGTGGCCTCGGCCACGACCTCCAGGCTGCCCGCGTCCAGGACCACGGCCGCCGCCGCGACGAGGTCCCGCTCGTCGTCGTACGCCACGTCCACCCCGGTGACACGGCCCGTTCCGGGCGGCGGGCCGGGCTCGTCGAGCACCACCCGCCCGCGCAGTCCGTCCTGGACCGCGCGGGCCTGCTCCTCGGTCGTGGGCCAGTCCGCGGGGATGCGTACGCTCGTCATGGTGGCTACGAGCCTACGGGCCCGGGGTCTTTTCGCGGCGGGGCGGGGTGCCGCGCAAGCCGCGCACACCACCCGCCGGGAGACTCCGGCCACTTGGACGCATGAAGGCGGTGACAGAGGTCACTCTGTTCCGACGGGCACGGATTGGCTGATTCCGTCGTCTCTTTGAGTAGGCCGCCCTATCCGCCCGGAAGCCGTTCAGCCGTCGTTCAGCCGTCACGAGGGAGCAAGGCGTTGTCCACCGTCATCGAGCAGCCCGTCGAGGCCCGGCTCGTCGCCGCCGCGCCGCGGATGGCGAGCATTCCCGCCACTTTGCACTACGACCGGAGCGACCCGTTCGCCGTGCGTATGACCTTCCCCGCCCCCGCCACCCTGGAGGGCGTCGAGGTCTGCTGGACCTTCGCCCGCGAACTGCTCACCGCGGGGCTGCAGGAACCCGAGGGCCACGGCGACGTACGGGTGCGGCCCTACGGCTACGACCGGACGGTGCTGGAGTTCCACGCGCCCGAGGGAACCGCCGTCGTCCATGTCCGCTCGGGCGAGATCCGCAGATTCCTCGAGGCCGCCGGCGAACTCGTGCCGGTCGGTCTGGAGCACCTTCAGCTCGACCTGGACCACGGCCTCGCGGAACTGATCCGCGACGCCTGCTGAGCCACGGCGTGGGGCGAGCCGGGCGCCCGGTGGGCACCTGGTGGGCACCTGCGCCCGGAAAAGCGTTTGCGGACCGTCCACCCCGTTGACAACCTGCGATCATGAGTGCCTCAGTCCCCCACGACCCTCGCGACCCCGCCCCCGGCACCACGCCGACGCCCCCGGCGGCGGGCTGGACCACCACCCCGCTCACCGAGGAGCTGCTGCGCGGCGCGCTCGAACTGGAGCGAACCGCGCAGGGGGTGCAGCCGCACCGGTTGCCCGCCCGGGCCCGCGCGCAGGGTGCCGACGGTCAGCTGAACATGGCGGAGGCGCAACCGTCCGGCGTCCGGCTGGTGTTCCGCACCCGGGCCACCGCCGTCGAGCTGGACGCGCTCCGCACCAAGATGGCCTACGTGGGCGCCCCGCCCCGTCCGGACGGCCTCTACGACCTGCTGGTCGACGGCGAACCCGCCGGGCAGGCCGAGGTCACCGGCGGGAACGTCATGCTGGTGAATATGGCCACGGGCTCCGCCGACCTGCGGCCGGGCCCCGTCGGCACCGTCCGCTTCACCGGGCTGCCGGACCGTGACAAGCGCGTCGAGATCTGGCTCCCGCACAACGAGATGACCCAGCTGGTCGCCCTGCGCACCGACGCCCCCGTGGAGCCGGTGGCCGGTGGGGACCGCAGGGTGTGGCTGCACCACGGCAGCTCGATCAGCCACGGGTCCGACGCCGCGAGCCCGACCACCACCTGGCCGGCGCTGGCCGCCTCCCTCGGCGGGGTGGACCTGGTCAATCTGGGGCTGAGCGGCAGCGCGCTGCTCGACCCGTTCACCGCGCGGGCGATGCGGGACACCCCCGCGGACCTGATCAGCGTCAAGATCGGGATCAATCTGGTCAACGCCGATCTGTTGCGGCTGCGTGCCTTCGTGCCGGCGGTGCACGGCTTCCTCGACACCATCCGCGACGGCCATCCCGCGACGCCGCTGCTGGTCGTCTCGCCGATCCTGTGTCCCATCCACGAGGACACCCCGGGCCCGAGCGCCCCCGACTTCAGCACCATCGGCGAGGGCCGACTCCGGTTCGCGGCCATGGGGAACCCCGAGGAACGGGCCGCCGGCAAGCTCACCCTCAACGTCGTACGGGATGAGCTGGCCCGGCTGGTGGAGCAGCGGGCCGCCGACGACCCGAACCTGTACCACCTGGACGGTCGCGAGCTCTACGGCGAGGCTGACCACGCCGAGCTGCCGCTGCCCGACGCGCTGCACCCGGACGCCGCCACGCACCGTCGCATCGGCGAGCGCTTCGCGAAGCTGGCCTTCGGCGACGGCGGGCCGTTCGCCGGCTGAGCCGCCCGGCCGGCCCCTCCGGCCCTCCGCCCAGGCCCTCTCTCTCCGCCTATCCACCTATCCGCCACTCCGCCGCTCCGAAATCGCGTTGACAGCGAATCCGGCCTCTCGTACCGTTCATAGCGCTTCTGTTGCCGTCGATCGGAGAGGGACGTTGCTCGTCTGAGGTCCTGAGACACCGCGTCACACCTGTGTGGTGTGCACGCCGCGTGCGACCTCGGCGTACGAGCCGTCCTTGCGGAACAGGGCTTTTTTCATGCCCGGACCCTCCCGCCCGGCCTGTCGTCCCGCGGTGTCTCGATACGCGTTTGCACCCGACCACACCACGCAACCGCGCGGAGGCCCGTATGCCCGCATCCATCACCTGTACCTCCCTCTCCTTCACCTGGCCCGACGGCACCCCCGTCTTCGAAGGCCTCGACGCCGCCTTCGGTCCCGGCCGGACCGGACTCATCGGCGTCAACGGATCGGGAAAATCAACCCTGCTGAAACTCATCGCCGGTGAACTCCGGCCGGTCGACGGCGCCGTACGCGTCGCCGGCGAGGTGGGGTACCTGCCGCAGAACGTGACGCTCGACACCGCGCTGAGGGTCGACGACGCGCTCGGCATCGCCGCGCAACGCGCCGCACTGCACGCCATCGAGGCGGGCGACGTGGCCGAGGCGCACTTCGAGACCGTCGGCGACGACTGGGACGTGGAGGAGCGCGCCCTGGCCGCCCTCGGGGAACTCGGCCTCGGACACATCGGATTGGACCGCACCATCGGCGAGGTCTCGGGCGGCGAGTCGGTGCTGCTGCGACTGGCCGCGCTGCTGCTGGGCCGGCCCGACGTACTGCTGCTCGACGAGCCCACCAACAATCTCGACCTGTACGCACGCAGACGTCTGTACACGGCCGTCGAGGACTGGCCGGGCCTCATGGTCGTGGTCAGCCACGACCGCGAACTCCTGGAACTGGTCGACCAGATCGCCGATCTGCGCTCCGGAGAGGTCACCTGGTACGGAGGCAACTACTCGGCCTACGAGGAGGCACTCACGATCGAACAGGAAGCGGCCGAACGCATGGTGCGGGTCGCCGAGTCGGATCTGCGCAAGCAGAAGCGCGAACTGGCGGACGCTCAGGTCAAATTGGCCCGCCGCAAGCGGTACGGGCAGAAGATGTGGGACAGCAAACGCGAACCGAAGATCGTGATGGGCGCCCGCAAGCGCGCGGCACAGGAGTCCGCGGGCAAGCACCGCCTCATGCACGAGGAGAAGCTCGCCGGAGCCAAGGAGCGACTCGACGAGGCGGTGGAGGCCGTACGGGACGACGACGAGATCCGTGTCGACCTGCCGCACACCGCCGTACCACCGGGGCGCACCGTCCTGACCCTCAGCGGTCTGGAACTCGCTTACGGCGCCCGGGTGGAGGGCCACTTCGAGCTGCGGGGCCCCGAGCGGGTCGCGCTGGTCGGACGCAACGGCGCGGGCAAGACGACGCTGCTGCGCACCGTCGCGGGCGAGCTCCCGCCGGTGTCCGGCGAGGCGACGGCACAGGTCCCGCTGCGATTCCTGCCGCAACGGCTCGATGTCCTCGACGACGAGCTCAGCGTCGCCGAGAACGTGGCCCGCTTCGCGCCGGGTGCCACCGACAACCGGATCCGGGCGAGGCTCGCCCGCTTCCTGTTCCGGGGCGCCCGTGCCGACCGGAAGGCACTGACGCTCTCCGGCGGCGAGCGTTTCCGGGCGGCACTGGCCGCGCTGCTGCTGGCCGAGCCCGCGCCCCAGCTGCTGATGCTGGACGAGCCGACCAACAACCTCGACATCGCGAGCGTCCGCCGGCTCACCACGGCCCTGGAGTCCTACGAGGGGGCGCTGATCGTGGCCAGCCACGACCTGCCGTTCCTGGAGTCGGTCGGGATCACACGATGGCTGCTGCTGGAGGAGGGAGAACTGAGGGAGACCACACCGGACGCCGTCGGCTGACCGGCCCGGCCCTCCACCGGCACGGGCCGGGACGGCGCCTCTGGTTACCGGTGGTAGATCTCGTCGCCCCCGGGGGTGGCCCGGACCGGCTTCTCCCTGCATGATGGCTGCGCCGCCGTCCGTGGGAGACCGGCCGGCCCACCGGCGCCCTCGGTGACGGTGCCAGACCTGCCCCGTCCGATACGGAGTCACGCTCGTGTCCAGCAAGAAGGCCCTCGTCCGCCGTCCCGGTCCCCGACTGGCCGAAGGGCTGGTGACGCACATCGAGCGGGAGGGCGTCGACGTCGACCGCGCGGTGGAGCAGTGGGAGGCGTACACCGAGGTGCTGCGCGGCCACGGCTGGGAGACGGTCGAGGTGGACCCGGCCGACGACTGCCCCGACTCCGTGTTCGTCGAGGACACGGTCGTCATGTACCGGAACGTGGCCCTGATCGCCCGGTCCGGTGCCGAGTCCCGGCGCCCGGAGACCACCGGGGTCGAGGAGGCCGTGGCCGCGCTGGGCTGTTCGGTGAACCGGATCCGGGAGCCGGGCACCCTGGACGGCGGGGACGTGCTCAAGGTCGGCGACACCGTGTACGTGGGCCGGGGCGGGAGGACCGACGCGGCCGGGATCCAGCAGCTCCGGGCGACGTTCGAACCGCTGGGCGCCCGGGTCGTCGCCGTGCCGGTGAACAAGGTGCTGCACCTGAAGTCGGCGGTGACGGCGCTGCCGGACGGGACGGTCGTCGGCCACATCCCGAATCTGGACGCGCCGTCGCTGTTCCCCCGTTTCCTGCCGGTGCCGGAGGAGTCCGGTGCACACGTGGTGCTGCTCGGCGGGGACCGGTTGCTGATGGCTGCGAGCGCGCCGAAGACCGCGGAGCTGTTCGCGGACCTCGGCTACGCGCCGGTGCCGGTGGACATCGGGGAGTTCGAGAAACTCGAGGGCTGCGTCACCTGTCTCTCGGTCCGGCTCCGGGACCTGTACGCCTGACAGGTGTCCCCTCCCCCGTGCGGCCCCTGACCGACACGCGCACCCCCTCCTGATCTGCGGCCTTTACGACGCCCTTAACCTACGGTTTCGTAACCTACGGCTTCGTAGCCTACGATCCCGTAGGTTGTCGGCGCCGCTCCGCCGGCGCCTCTTGTCTGTCCCCGTCCCCCCTGGAGTACCCCATGTCGATCACTTCTCCCCACCTCGGCAGCCCGGCCGTGTGGACCGACGCCCGGCTGTTGTACGCGCTGGAGGAAGTGGTCGAGAAGGAGCTCAACCGACACCTGAAGGTCGCCAAGGACTGGATGCCGCACGAGTACGTGCCGTTCAGCGACGCCCGTAACTTCCCCGGCTTCTTCGAGGACGGCGAGGCATGGGAGAAGGAGCAGTCCAAGGTCACCGAGGTCGGCCGGATCGCCCTGGTGGTGAACCTGCTGACCGAGGACAACCTCCCGAGCTACCACCACGAGATCGCCACGCTGTTCGGCCGGGAGGGCGCCTGGGGCACCTGGGTGCACCGCTGGACCGCGGAGGAGGGCCGGCACGGCATCGTGATGCGGGACTACCTGCTCGCCTCGCGGGCGGTGGACCCGGACCAGCTCGAGCAGTTCCGCATGTCCCACATGAGCGAGGGCTTCGAGTCGGACAACCGCCACTCGATGCTGCACTCGATCGCCTACGTCGCGTTCCAGGAGCTGGCCACCCGTATCTCGCACCGCAACACCGGCCACCAGTCCGGTGACCCGGTCTGCGACCGGATGCTGGCCCGCATCGCGACCGACGAGAACCTTCACATGGTCTTCTACCGCAACCTGCTCAAGGCGGCCTTCGAGCTCGCCCCCGACCTCACGATGCAGGCGGTGCGGGACGTCGTCGTGAACTTCCGGATGCCGGGGCACGGCATTCCCGGCTTCGAGCGGGCGGCGGCGCAGATGGCGATCGGCGAGGTCTACAACCTGCGCATCCACCACGACGACGTGCTCCTGCCGGTGATCCGCCACCTGAAGGTCATGGAGATCGACGGGCTGGGCGCCGAGGGCCGTCAGGCCCAGGAGGAGCTGGGGATGTTCCTCGGCGGTCTGGACTCCGAGGCGGCGAAGTTCGACGAGAAGCTCGCCGCCCGCAAGGCCCGGATGGCGGCGCGCGCGGCCGGCTGACCTCGCGCTCTCTCCCCCGCAGACACCGGCGGGGGGGCCGGGGCCGCCGGCCCGGGGGCCCGCCGCCCCCCAGGTGTGGGGAGAGGCGCATCGGCCCGGCAAGAAGCACCAAAA
>NZ_JBFAKH010000038.1:0-47535 GCF_040655635.1 Streptomyces sp. NPDC050388 | reverse complement strand
CGGGCCCCCCGGCCCCCCCCGGCCGGCCCGCCGTTCCCTCTAGTGAGGCGTACGCCGTAGCTCCAGCCGTTCCTTCTCCGACAGTCCGCCCCAGACGCCGAAGCGCATGTCGTTGGTCAGGGCGTAGTCGAGACAGGTGGCACGGATGGGGCACATACCGCAGATCCGTTTGGCCTCACGTACCGAGCTGCCGGGCTCGGGGAAGAAGAAGTCGCCTCCGGTCTGCGCACACAGGGCCTCTTGTTGCCAGGCGAGTTCGGGCGACGCGATGGTGTCGATGGGCATGGCCGAAAGCGTGCCGACCGTCGAAAAACGTTCGATCAACGCCGGATCAACGCGCCACGCCGACCACCGCCGACCACCGCCGACCACCGCACGAACGATGCCCGCGCGGACGCCGGAACGCACGGCGGCGCACGGAGACGTGTCACGCGGAGGCGCGGCGTACCAGCGTCGTCGGGAGGATCACACCGGCGGGGTCGCCTCCCACGGTGTCGTGCGTGCGGGCGGTGCGGTCGAGTCCGCTCAGGAGGATCCGGGCCATCAGCCGGCCCATCTCCAGGATGTCCTGGCGGACCGTGGTCAGCGGGGGGTCGGTCTGCTCGGCGAACGGCAGCATGTCGTCGAAGCCGACCACCGCCACGTCGTCCGGCACCCGCCGCCCGTGCTCGCGCAGCACCCGCAGCGCGCCCGCCGCCGTGAGGTCGTTGGCGGCGAAGACCGCGTCCAGATCGGGTCGGCGCTCCAGGAGTTCCCGCATCGCCCGCTCGCCACCGGCCACGGTGAAGTCGCCCTCCGCCACGAGCCGCGGATCGCCGTCGGCCACGGCGTCCCGGAAGCCGTCCAGCCGGTCCACCGCCGAGGTCTGGTCCAGGGCGCCGGTGATGTGCGCGACCCGGCCGCGGCCGAGGCCGAGCAGGTGCCGTACGGCGTCGCGGGCGCCGCCCCGGTTGTCGCTGTCGACGTACACGACGCCGTCCCCGCCGCCGGACCAGCCGGGCCGGCCGCCGAACACCGTCGGGACGCCCGCGCGCTGGATCAGTTCGGGCAGCGGGTCGTCGAGGTGGAGCGAGAACACCAGCGCGCCGTCGACATGGCCGCCGGCCAGGTAGCGGGCGACCCGGGCGTGGTCGGCCCGGCCCTCGGTGAGCAGCAGCACGAGCTGGTTGTCGTGTGCCGTCAGCTCCTTGCTGATGCCGCGCAGTTGGCGGGCGAAGAAGGGGTCGGCGAAGACCCGGCTCTCCGGTTCGGCGACGATGACGGCGATGGCGTCGTGGCGGTTGGTCACCAGGCTGCGGGCCGCCCGGTTGGGCACGTAGCCGAGTTCGTCCACCGCCTGCCGGACCCGCTCGGCCAGGGGCTCGGTGACGCCGTCGGCGCCGTTGACCACGCGGGAGACGGTGGCCCGCGAGACCCCGGCCCGCGCGGCCACGGCCTCCAGCGTGGGGCGCGGCACTGTCTCGGTCACGTCGGCGGCTCCTCACCTGCGGCTGCGGATCAGGATAGCCCCGGTCGCGGCAGAGGTGAGAGCGCTCTCGCGGGTGCCGCCCGTCAGTGCTCGTGCGCCTCGCCCTCCCCCGCGGCCCCGTGGCCGTGCTCGTGCGGGTCGTGGCCGGGGATCGTGCCGTCCGGCTTCTTCACCAGGAACATCCCGGTCATCCCCATGTCGGAGTGGCTCTGGACGTGGCAGTGGTACATCCAGGCGCCCGCCCCCACCCCCTCCCCCGCGATGATCTGGAAGCCGAAGGAGTCCGCCGGACCCACGATCTTGTTGTCGATGACCTGGCTCGGGTCGTCGGGGCCGGTGAGCATGCCGGTCCGGTTGTCGGCCCAGCGGTGACCGTGCATGTGGAAGGTGTGGTAGTACTCGCCGTGCGTGATCATGACGATCTCGACGCGGTCGCCGACGGTGGCCTCGAAGTCGGGGCCGGTGTGGGCGGGCCTGTTGTTGATCGTCATGTCGTTGAAGACGATCGTGTGCGTCCGGTCCGGCAGGACGTCTCCCTTGCGCCGCACGATCACCGGGCCGTACAGGCCGTTGCGGATGCCGCCGGTGCCGTGTTCCGTGCCGACGACGTGGTCGTGGTAGTGCCAGTAGCCGGCACTGCCGGACCGCCAGGTGCCGTCCGGGCGCCGTCCGGGTCTGTGGGTGCGCCAGGTGTAGGTGCGGGTGTCGCCGGGTGCGACGTCACTGCGGTTCATCTTGGTGCCGTCGCTGGAGATCTCGTAGTCCAGGCCGTGGACGTGCAGGCTCACCGGCACGTCCATGGTGTTCTCGAACTCGATGTGCAGCGTGTCGCCTTCGTTGAGCTCGATCAGGGGGCCGGGGACGGACGCCTTGCCCTTCTCCAGGCCGTAGCCCATCCCTCCGCCGTCCAGTCGCTCGGCGTACAGCTTGATGCGCCTCACCTCGCCGCCGGCGGGCGCGGTCTTCGCCGGCGTGGAGGCGCTGACCGCCTCGGACCCCAGGGACATCGATGTCGCGACGACCGCGCCGCCCAGCAGCACCCGCCGGTTGAAGTCGCGTCTTTGCATGCCGAACTCTCCCTACTGGTAAGGGACTTGGTGGTGCGGACCTGTGAGAGACGTGAGCACAATGGCTGTGATGTTGCTGTCATGAACCTGGGAAACCGTACCGGCCACCCTCGCGTTTATCCACACTCAGGACAAAGTTCGTTTCATTTCGACCATAGGTATTGGCGTGTGGCACAAAGAGGTCTAGCTTCCTTGACGCTGTCGCTGCGACCGAGGAGGGGTGGGTGGCCACATGCGGTTCACATCGCATCAAGAACCCATGCGCTTAAAGGGGTTGAGCACCAGAGGTGCCAGAAGCACGAGAAGGACCGGAGCGGGGCGACGGGCGTGGGCGGCGACCGTCACCGCCGGAGTCGTCGCCGCCGGACTGCTGTCGGGCCCCGCCGCCAGCGCGCGCCCGGACGACGACCCGGTCCTGACAACGATGTCGATCAAGTCGCCTCCGGGCGGCGCGGACGTGCGGGTGCTGCTCTTCCACGGTTCCGCCGCGGCCGGCGACGAGTCGCCGGTGGTGAACGCCGGGATCGAGGCGATCGAGAAGATCGGGCTGTCCGGCCCGGCGAACCAGCGCTTCGAGGTCACCGCGACGGACGACGCCTCGGTCTTCACCAACGACAAGAGGCTGGGCCGCTTCAACACCATCGTGTTCCTCACCGGTGGCGGGGACGTCCTCGACCCGGCCCAGGAGGCGGGCCTGGAGGCCTACATGGAGGCCGGCGGCGGATTCCTCGGCATTCATGACGCGGCCCGCGCGGAGCCGTACTCGGACTGGTTCACCGGCCTCATCGGCGCCCGCCCGGCCGCGTCCGGCCCGGCGGGCGCCCAGCGAGCGACCGTCGAGGTCGGCGACCGGCGGCATCCGGCGACCAAGAGCCTGCCACAGGAGTGGAAACGGCCCGACAAGTGGCTGAACTGGACGAAGAACCCGTCCGGCGAGGTGCACACCGTGGCCAGGGTCCGCGAGTCGACCTACCAGCCCGGAGCGAGCGCCAACGGCGCTGACCACCCGGTGAGTTGGTGCCGCGACTACGACGGCGGCCGGTCCTTCTACACCGGGATGGGCGGCACGGTGTCGTCGTACGACGAGACCGACTTCCGTGACCATCTGCGCGGCGCCCTGCTGTGGACCACGCGGCTCGTCCAGGCGGACTGCAAGGCGACGATCAACGGCAACTACGCGGCGGAGCGGCTCACCCGGCCCAACCAGCCGGGCCAGAACGACCAGATCGGCGAGCCGCACGGACTGGTCACCGCTCCCGACGGCCGAGTCTTCTACATCGGCCGCGGCGGCGCCGACTCCTCCCAGCCGGTGATCACCGACTGGAACAACCCCGACATCGGCAAGGGCAAGGGCGAGATCCACGTCTACGACCCGAAGACCGGGAAGGTGAGCCTGGCCGGCGCACTCACCGTCTTCGGGAACAAGGGCGGCGGCGACGAACTGGTCAAGGTCGAGGAGGGACTGCTGGGCATCGAACTGGACCCGGCGTTCGAGCGGAACGGGTGGGTGTATCTGCACTACACCCCTCACTCGGAGATCGACCGCGTCAAGCGCATGGCCGACCGCCGGGTCTCCCGCTTCACGTTCGACGAGTCCACCGGCAAGCTGGACCTGCGCAGCGAGAAGGTGCTGCTCGACTGGCCGGTGCAGATCCACAGTTGCTGCCATGCGGGCGGCGGGCTGGCCTGGGACTCCAAGGGCAACCTGTACATCGCCACCGGTGACAACAACTCCAGTGGCTTCAGCGACGGTTACTCGGGCAACAACCCCGAGCCGAACTTCAAGGGCGTCTCCTTCGCGGACGCGCGCCGCACGGCCGGCAACACCAACAACCTCAACGGCAAGATCCTGCGCATCCACCCGGAGCCGGACGGGACGTACACGCTCCCCGAGGGCAATCTGTTCACCGGCAAGGAGAGTGCCGAGGGCGGCGGCAAGACGCGCGGCGAGATCTATGTGATGGGTGTGCGCAACCCGGCGCGCATCTTCGTCGACCCGGTGACCGACGTGCTCCACGCCGGCTGGGTCGGCCCGGACGCGGGGCAGCCGTCGACGACCTGGGGCCCGGCCAAGTACGACACCTTCGCCGCGATCACCAAGGCGTCCAACCGCGGCTGGCCGTACTGCATGGGCGACAAGCAGCCCTACCGGGACCGCAATCTGCCCGATCCGTCCCAGCCGCTGGGCTGGTACGACTGCGACCGCCCGAAGAACGAGTCGCCGAACAACGACGGTCTGGTCAACCTGCCTCCGGTGACCGGCAACAACATCTGGTACTCGCCGCAGGGCGGCGGCCCGGTCTTCCCCCGGGACGGGAACGGCGTCCCCTCCTACAAACAGGAGGAGACCACCTACAAGCTGCCCTGGCTCAAGGGCGGCGGGCAGGCCGCGATGAACGGGCCCGTCTACCGCTTCGACGAGGCGAACGGCAGCGACACCAAGTGGCCGGCCTACTGGGACGGCAAGTGGTTCGTCGGCGACTTCTACGACGCCGACCAGCCGCGCAACGCGGTGCTCATGAACCCGAAGACCCAGGGCGACGGCGGGCTGCCGGTGCACTCGGAGTCCCTGAAGAAGATCGTGCCGATCGGAAACGACGGCATCAAGAACCTGATGGACTGGAAGTTCGGTCCGGACGGCGCGCTGTACGTCCTCGACTACGGCCGCGGCTTCTTCACCTCGGACGCCAAGTCCGCGCTGTGGCGGGTCACCTACACGGGCGGCGGCCCGACCCCGGCCGCCGGTCAGCTGGCGAGGGGAACCCAGTGATACGGCAACGCAGAATCTGGGCCGCCCTGCTGGCCGCCCTGCTCATGGCGCTCGGGCTGCAGAGCATCTCCGTGGCCGACGACACCGAGGCCCCCGGGGCCAAGGCGGCGGACCAGGTACTCACCTGGACCGCGGGCAACGACATCGACAAGTACCTCTCGGCACCGGCGACCGCGGTGGCCGGACCGGCGACGATCGTCTTCGAGAACAGCGTGGCCACCGGCAACACCACTGGTATGCCGCACACGTTGACGTTCGTCACCTCGGACCCCGAGTTCAACGACGACGTCCAGCTCAACATCCTGGCCAACCCCGACGACGCCCAGAAAGGCCGGTACACCGCCGAGGTCACGCTCACCCCGGGCCGCTACTTCTACCACTGCACGATCCCCGGCCACGGCCAGATGCAGGGCATCCTGGTGGTGTCCGAGGGCAGCGGTGAGGACACCACGGCGCCCGAGGCGACCGCGGAGGTGACCGGCGCGCAGAACGCCGAGGGCGCCTACGTCGGTTCGGCGAGTGTCGCCGTCACGGCGACCGACGGGGGCTCGGGCGTCGACCGGATCGAGTACGCGATCGGCGCCGACGGCGCCTGGCAGCCGTACACCGCGCCGGTCGTCGTCGACCAGGTCGGTACGCACACGGTGCGCTACCGCGCCCTGGACAGGGCGGGCAACGTCTCGGCGGAGCGGAGCGTCGGGTTCACCGTCGTCGCCCCGCCGACGGACGACACCACCGCACCGGAGACCTCGGCGACGGTGGACGGTGAGAAGAACGCCGACGGCGCGTACATCGACATGGCGACCGTCACCGTCACCGCCTCCGACACGGGCTCCGGTGTCAACACCATCGAGTACGCGATCGGTTCCGGCGCCTGGCGGGCGTACACCGGCCCGGTGATGGTCCATCAGGTCGGTACGCACACCGTGCGCTACCGCGCCACGGACAAGGCGGGCAACGCGGCGGCCGAGAAGAGCGTCGAGTTCACCGTCGTCCCCGCGCCCCCGCAGGACACCACCCCGCCGGTGACCGGCGTGACCGTCGCGGGCTCGAAGAACTCCGACGGGGCGTACGTCGGCAGCGCGAAGGTGACCGTCAGCGCCACCGACGGGCAAGGGTCCGGCGTCGCCGGCATCGAGTACTCGCTCGACGGCGGGCCCTACCTGGCGTACACGGCGCCCGTGGTCGTCGACCGGGTGGGCAGGCACACCCTGGCGTACCGGGCGAGCGACAAGGCGGGCAACACCTCCGCCCCGCTCACGGTGAGCTTCACGGTCGTGTCGGGCCAGGTCCCCCCGCCGCCCTGCCCGGAGTTCGACGAGCGGCTGACGGTGTTCGTCGGCGAGGTCGACTCGGGTGTGCCCAACCGGGTCACCGACAACCGGTGCCGGATCGGCGAGTTGATCGAGGACGAGAAGGAGTGGACGTCCCACGCGCTGTTCCTGAAGCACGTCGAGGGCGTGCTGGACAAGCTCGAGAAGGAAGGAGTCGTCGACCGGCGGGAGCACCGGGCGATCAACACGGCGGCCGGCCAGTCCGGGATCGGCAAGCCGGGCCAGACCGAGGGCTACCGCACGATCCTCGACGGCAGTGCGGAGTCGTTCGCCAAGTGGCAGCAGGTGGGCGGGGGTTCGTTTGGGCTGAACCCGGACGGGTCGATCACCTCCGGCACCACCAGGGCCGGACTCGGCATGCTGTGGTTCCCCGAGCGCAAGTACGGCGACTTCTCGCTGAAGCTGCAGTGGCGGGACGACGCACCGGGCACCGGCAACGCCAACTCCGGTGTGTTCGTGCGGTTCCCGCAGGTGCACGACCATCCGGAGGAGACGCGGCCGGAGTGGGTCGCCATCAAGTACGGGCACGAGGTGCAGGTGTTCGACTCCCCCACCGGCGACATGTACAAGACGGGCTCGGTCTACGGCTTCGACCGGGTGGGCCTGGCCGGTGCGGGCGTGACGCAGAAGGGCACCTGGAACGACTACGAGATCCGCGTGGTGGGCCAGCACTACTCGGTCCACCGCAACGGTGTGCTGATCAACGAGTTCGACAACACCGGTGGCCAGGACTTCACCCCGCCGCGCTCGGACGACCCGGGCACGGACGGGCGGCGGTTCGCCTCCGGCTACGTCGGGCTCCAGGTCCACGGCACCACCGACGTGGTCTCGTACCGGGACGTCCGGATCAAGGAACTGCCGTGAGACGGCACTGACCAAGGAGCCGAGCCGAGTTGAGCTGATCAACGGTCAGGAAGCCGCGGGTCCGGGCTTCCTGACCCGGTTCGGCCCGGCCCCGACCGGGTTCCCCCGGCGTCTTTCCGGCGTCTTCGGCCTCACGGCTGCATGAGCACCTTGACCGCGCCGTCCTGCTTGCGCTGGAACATCTCGTAGGCCCGGGGCGCGTCCGACAGCGGCACGCGGTGGGTGGCGAAGTCCTCGACGCCGAGGGGGTCGTCGTCCGTGAGGTGGGGGATGATCTCGTCGCTCCAGCGGCGTACGTTCGCCTGCCCCATGCGCATCTGGATCTGCTTGTCGAACAGGGTGAGCATGGGCATCGGGTCGGCCATGCCGCCGTAGACGCCGGTGATCGAGATGGTGCCGCCGCGGCGCACCATCTCGATCGCGGTGTGGAGGGCGGCGAGCCGGTCGACGCTGAAGCGTTCCGCCATGGGACCGCTCAGTTTGCGGGGCAGCAGCGCGGAGGCGTTCTGCACCATGCGGGCCGCCGCGCTGCCGTGCGCCTCGGTGCCGACGGCGTCGATCACGGCGTCGGGCCCACGCCCGTCGGTCTGGTCGCGCAGGGCCGTGACGAGTTCCTTCTCGTCGTCGAAGGAGCGCAGGTCGAAGGTCTCCACGCCCCGGTCACGCGCCCGGTGCAGGCGTTCCGGGACCAGATCCACACCGAAGACCCGGCCGGCTCCCTTGAGCCGGGCGATCCTGCAGGCCATGTCACCGATGGGACCGAGGCCGAGCACGGCGATGCTGCCGCCCTTCGGGACATCGGCGTAGGCGACCGCCTGCCAGGCGGTGGGCAGCACGTCGGAGAGGTAGACGAACCGGTCGTCGGGCGGCCCCTGGGGGACCTTGATGGGGCCGTACTGGGCCTGCGGGACCCGCAGGTACTCGGCCTGGCCGCCCGGCACCGCGCCGTAGAGGCGGGTGTAGCCGAACAGGGCCGCGCCCATGCCCTCGGCGCTGACCTGAGTGGTCTCGCACTGGGTGGGCAGGCCGGTGAGACACATCCAGCAGTTGCCGCAGGCGATCTGGAACGGCACCACGACCCGGTCGCCGACCTGGAGGTCCGGCACGGCGGCACCGACCTCCTCGACGATGCCCATCGGCTCGTGGCCGAGGATGTCGCCCGGGGTCATGAACGGGGTGAGCACCTCGTACAGATGCAGGTCGGAGCCGCACAGGCCGGTGGAGGTGATCCGGATGACGGCGTCCGTGGGTTCCTCGATCCGGGGATCGGGCACGTTCTCCACCCTGACGTCCCGCTTTCCCTGCCAGGTCACTGCCCTCATCGCCGCCCGCTCCCTTCGTGGTGGCCGGTGTGCCGTTGCCGCTGTGCTTCTTCGTGGCTTCTTCGTGCGGGGTCCCGGGTACCCGAGCGGTCCGTGTCGAACCGCGCGCCCCTGGGCCGATCGGCGGAAGCCACCGCGCGGGACCGCCATCGATCAGGCATAGCCACCGACGATCAGAAAAGCGCAAAATCAAGACAACTGATGGTTCAGGGCGGGCAGGGTGGCGACGGTGGGCATGGGACGAGGGACGCGCACACGACGCGCGGCACGTGCGCGACGCGCGGCACGTACACGGCGCACGGCAACGGCGAGAGCACTGCTGACGGTGTTCCTGGCGGCCGGTCTGGCGGCCGGCTGCACGGCCCCGGACGGACCGGTCGACGACGGGCGCGGAAAACCCGGGCCGTCGCCGCTCGAGCCGCGGCCGGACGGGACCGGCAGCCCTCCGGTGCTCGCCGTGAAGCTCGACAACGCTCCCGCGGCCCGGCCGCAGACGGGCCTGGACGCGGCGGACGTGGTGTACGTCGAGCAGGTCGAGGGCGGGCTGAGCCGGCTGATGGCGGTCTACGCCGCCCGGCTGCCCGAGTCCGTGGGGCCGGTGCGCAGCGCCCGGGAGGCCGATCTGGAGCTGCTGCGCCAGTTCGACCGGCCGATCCTGGCGTTCTCCGGGGCGCAGAGCAGACTGCTGCCGCTGATCGACGAGGCTCCGCTGGAGGCCCTGACCCCGGGGACGCCCGGCTCGAAGGCGGGTGTCTACGACCGGGCCACCGACCGGGCCTCCCCGCACAACCTCTACCTGCACCCCCGGCGGCTCCTGGACGACCCGCCCGGCCGATCCGCGCTGACCACCGGCTTCCACCACGGTCCGCCGCCCCGGGGCGGCACACCCGAGGCCACGCACACGGTGCGCTATCCGGCGGCCCGCTTCGCCTTCACCTGGTCCGACTCCCGCGACCGCTGGCTGGTCTCGATGGACGGTGATCCCGCAGTCACCCCGCGGGGCGAGCGGCTGGCGCCCGCGACCGTCGTCGTGCAGTACGTGACCGTTCGCCCCTCCGACTACCGCGACCGCCTCGGCAACAACACGCCGTACACCGAGACGGTGGGCTCCGGGGAGGCCACCGTGCTGCGCGACGGGCGCGCCCACGAGGTCCGCTGGAGCCGGCCGGACGCCACGGACGGCACCTCGTTCACGACGAACGACGGCGCTCCGGTGAACTTCGCGCGGGGGCAGGTGTGGGTGGTCTACGCGAAGGCCCCCTGATCAGTGCGGGGCCGTCACCCGGCGTCGCGACCGCGCCGCCGCCTCACCGGTCCGACGGGACGACGGGACGGCGCAGCCCCTCGGCCGCGTCCGCCACCCGGCGGATCAGCTCGAAGAAGGCGGCCTGCTCGTCGTCGCCCAGCGGGGCCAGGAAGACCTGGTTCATCCGGGCGGTGCGCACCACCAGCTTGCGGTGGGCGCGCAGGCCGTCGTCCGTGAGCCGGAGCAGGAAGCGGCGGCCGTCCTGCGGATCACGGACCTTGTCGAGCAGGTCCCGCCGGAGGAGCCGGCCGATCACCTCGGCGATGGTGGACCGGTCGAGCCCCACCCGCTCCCCCACCGTGCGCTGGTCCAGGCCGGGCTCGGCGACGAGCGCGTTGAGGACCGCGAACTGCGGCGAGGTGATCTCCTCGGAGACCATCGTGTTCCACAGCAGGTGGTGCGCCTGCTGGAGCCGCCGGGCCAGGTGCCCGGGATGGCTGGTGAGGTCCACCGCTGCCATGTACGCCCCCACTGCCTCTGTCGTTTCGTTGGTGCACTGAACAATACCTGCGCGAGGGCTGGCCTGTCTGCGCTTTCTGAAGACATCGCCTCCTGAAGACATCGTCGCTGGACAGAAGAGGGTATTGACGCCTCGGCCCAGCGATGGCAGCGTGAAGGACTGCTGCGAAAATACTCAGCGCCCTGATTATCTCGGTACCGACGACACGCGGCCGCGGACCGGTGCGCGTCCGGTCGGCCGGACTGGAAGGGATGGGGTTTCCTGATGGACAAGGTGTTGGCCTCTGCGGCGGAGGCAGTGGCGGAGGTGGTCGAGGGGATCACCGCCCCGACCGGAGCCGGACCGACCGTTGTGGAGGGACTGTCGTGACGAACGCACTCACCCAGCACGACATCGACCAGGAGATCGCGGCCGAGCACGCCGCGTACGAGAAGCGGGTGGCGGGCGGCGCCCCGGTCGAGCACCATCCGCGCCGCGACTACGCCCCGTACCGCTCCTCGGTGCTGCGCCACCCCGAGCAGCCGGCGATCGCCGTCGACGTGTCCAAGGACCCGGAGCTGGTGGAGCTGTCCTCCCCCGCCTGGGGTGAACGGGACATCACCGTGGTCGACAACGACCTCACGCGCCACCACGACGGCGAGCCCATCGGTGAGCGCATCACCGTCTCCGGGCGGCTGCTGGACCGCGACGGGCGTCCCGTGCGCGGCCAGCTGGTGGAGATCTGGCAGGCCAACTCGGCCGGGCGGTACGCCCATCAGCGGGAACAGCACGACGCCCCGCTGGATCCCAACTTCACCGGCGCCGGCCGCACCCTGACCGACGCCGACGGCTTCTACCGCTTCACGACCATCCAGCCGGGTCCGTACCCGTGGCGCAACCACGTCAACGCGTGGCGCCCGGCGCACATCCACTTCTCCGTCTTCGGGTCGGCGTTCACCCAGCGGCTGGTGACGCAGATGTACTTCCCCAACGACCCGCTCTTCCCCTACGACCCGATCCTGCAGTCGGTGACCGACGACGCGGCCCGCCGGCGGCTGGTGGCGACCTACGACCACAGCCTGTCGGTGCCGGAGTTCTCCCTCGGCTACCACTGGGACATCGTGCTCGACGGACCGCGGGCCACCTGGATGGAAGAAGGGCGCTGACCATCATGACGAAGATCGACACGAACAGCCCGGAGAACGTGCTGCCCACCCCCTCGCACACCGTCGGCCCGTTCTACGGCTACGCGCTGCCCTTCCGCGGCGGCGAGGACATCGCACCGCTCGGCCACCCGGAGACCGTCACCGTGCACGGGTACGTGTACGACGGCGAGGGCAAGCCGCTGCCGGACGCACTGCTGGAGGTGTGGGGCGCCGATCCGGAGGGCAATCTGCCGACGGCCGACGGCTCGATGCGGCGGGACCCGGCGAGCGGCGACTTCCTGGGCCGCAACGGGGTGGAGTTCACCGGCTTCGGCCGGATCCAGACCGATGCCGACGGCCACTGGTACGTGCGCACGCTGCGGCCGGGGGCGCGGGGACAGCACGCGCCGTACCTCAGTGTGTGCGTGTTCGCGCGGGGCCTGCTGAAGCATCTGTTCACCCGGATCCACCTGCCCGGCGACGAGGCCGTGCTCGCGGCGGACCCGCTGCTGTCCCGGCTCGACGCGGACCGCCGCTCCACGCTGATCGCGGTGGACGAGGGCCACGGGACGTACCGTTTCGACATCCGCCTTCAGGGCGAGGGCGAGACGGTCTTCCTGGAGTTCCAGTGACATCACCCGATACCGGTACCGGCCTACTCGCCCCCGGGTGGGCCGGTTCCCCGGCCGCCGCCGAGACCGGTGACGACGCCGTCCTGCGGGCGTTGCTGGACGCCGAGGCCGCGCTGACCCGGGCGCAGGCGGCCGCGGGGCTCGTCCCCGCCGAAGCCGCGGCGGCGGTCACGGAGGTGGCCGCCGACCCCGGGCGCTTCGACCCCGCGTCCCTCGCCGAGCGTGCGCGGGGCGGCGGGAACCCGGTGATCCCGCTGGTCGCGGACCTGACCCGGGCGGTCGGCGAGGAGCACGGTCCCTCCGTGCACCGGGGTGCGACCAGCCAGGACATCATGGACACGGCGATGATGCTGGTCGCCCACCGTGCCCTGGGCCCGCTCCTCGACGACCTCGACCGCGGCCAGCGGGCGTTGGCCGTCCTCGCCGCCGAGCACCGCGACACGGTGCTGCCGGGGCGGACGCTGACCCAGCACGCGGTGCCGACGACGTTCGGGCTGAAGGCCGCCGGGTGGCGGTCGCTGGTGCTCGACGCCCGCGACCGTGCGACGGCCGTACGCGCCTCGCTGCCGGCCCAACTCGGCGGTGCCGCCGGGACCCTGGCGGCCTTCACGGCGTACGGGGCGACGGACGCGACCGCGCTTCCCGCGCTCTACGCCCGGGAGCTCGGACTGTGCCCGCCCGCTCTCCCCTGGCACACGCTGCGCACTCCGATCGCCGATCTCGCCGGCGCCCTCGCCTTCACCGCCGGGGCGCTGGGCAAGCTCGCGACGGACGTGCTCACCTCCTCCCGCACCGAGATCGCGGAGCTCTCCGAGGGCAGCGGTGGCGGCTCCTCGGCCATGCCGCACAAGTCCAACCCGGTGCGTTCGACGCTGATCGCGGCGGCGGCCCGGCGCGCACCGCAGCTCGCGGCCACGCTGTACGGCTCGCTGGTGGCCGAGGACGAGCGGCCGGCCGGTGCCTGGCACGCCGAGTGGGAACCGCTGCGGGACCTGCTCCGCCTGACCGGTGGAGCGGCCCGGGACGCCGCCGAACTCTCCGAGGGGCTGCGGGTGCACGCGGACGTGATGCGTGGACACCTCGGCCTCACCCACGGGTTGATCGTCTCCGAGCGGCTGTCCGCGGAGCTGGCGCCCGTACTCGGTCGCGGCCGGGCGAAGGAACTGCTCACCCGCCTGGCGCGGCGCGCCTACACCGAGGGCCGCGATCTCGGTGAACTCCTCGCCGAACAGATCGAGTCGGCCGAACTGCCGGAACTGAAGGACATCGACCTCGCCGCCGCGACCGACCCCGCCCGTTACACCGGCTCTGCCGGACCTCTCACCGACCGTGCACTGGAGCGCTCGTGACCGACACCGTCCTCAACCACCTTGCCGAGGGGCCCAGTTCCGCTCCCCCGCTGCTGCTCGGCCCTTCGTTGGGCACGTCGTACGCCCTGTGGGACAAGGTGGCGCCCGAGCTGTCGATCACGCACCGGGTGGTCCGCTGGGATCTGCCGGGGCACGGCGGTTCGGCGGCCGGACTGATCGGTCCCGGCGCGACCGTCGGTGAGCTGGCGGATCTGGTGATCGGGCTCGCCGACACGCTCGGCATCGAGCGGTTCGCCTATGCGGGCGTGTCGCTGGGCGGAGCGGTGGGGCTGGAACTGGCCGTGCGTCACCCGGAGCGGGTGGCGTCGCTGGCCGTGATCTGTTCCTCGGCGCACTTCAACGGCGCGAAGGCATGGGAGGAGCGGGCGGCGCTGGTACGGAGCGAGGGGCTTTCGGGACTCGCGGAGAATGCGGACGCCCGCTGGTTCACCCCCGGCTTCACGGTGCCGGAGCTGGTCCGCGACCACCGGGACGCCGATCCCGGGGCGTATGCCGCCTGCTGCGACGCGCTGGCCGCGTTCGATCTGCGGGAGCACCTCGCACAGATCCGGGTGCCGACCCTGCTGGTGGCCGGCCGGGAGGACCCGGCGACGCCCCCGGCGCATCTGCGCGAGATCGCCGACGCGGTGCCGGGTGCGGGGCTCGTGGAGATCCCGGGCGCCTCTCATCTGGCGCCGGCGGAGCGCCCCGAGGCGGTGCTGACGGCGCTGCGGGCCCACTTCGGCGGGGACGCGCTCAGCGGGATGCGGGTACGGCGCGAGGTTCTCGGGGACGCGCACGTGGACCGGGCCCAGGCCCGGCAGACGCCGTTCACCGCGCAGTTCCAGGACTTCATCTCGCGCTACGCCTGGGGCGAGATCTGGACCGATCCGACGCTCACCCGCCGCGAACGCAGCATGATCACGCTCACCGCGCTGGTCGCGCACGGCCACTACGACGAGCTGGCCATGCACGTCCGCGCGGCACTGCGCAACGGGCTCACCCCCGAGGAGATCGGGGCGGTGCTGATGCAGACGGCGGTGTACTGCGGCGTACCGGCGGCCAACTCGGCCTTCGCGACGGCCCAGCGGGTACTGGCGGAGGAGGCCGACGGCACGTCGTGACGGGCCGGGGCCCGTGAAGGGGCGGGGCGTTACAGCCGGTTGGCCGGGCCCCGCCCGGTGGCCGGAGCCGGCGTGGCGGTCGGCGCCCGTCCGGTGACCGAGGCCAGTTCGGCCCGAGCCCGCGCGGCCAGCCCGTCCGCGCCGCAGGACCGGGCGAGCGCCAGACCGCGCTCCAGGTCGGTCTTCGAGCGGGCGAGGATGCCGTACTCGACGCGGGCGGTGGCATGTTCGTACTGGCAGGGTGAGGACTCCAGGTAGGCGACGGCCCGGGCGGCGAGCCGCACCGCTCGCTGGCCGGTCTCCAGAGCGGCGGCACAGCGCAGGGCCTCTCCCACGGCGGTGTCCGTGCCGAAGCGTTCGGCCCGCCTGCGGTACTCCACGGCGAGCCGGGCGGCACGGGTCGGGTCCGCCCCGGCGAGGGCGCGGGCGAGGTCGGCGGCCCAGAAGACGTGGACGGGGTTGTGGTGGCCGCGGGAGGCCGCCGCCTTCTCGGCGGCCTCCAGTTCGTTGACACCGTCCTCGGTGCGGCCGACCGCGAGCAGCAGTCTGCCGCGCACCGAGCGGGGGTCGGGAAGCACGATGGTGGACGGGTAGGGCGGTGCGAACCCGTGCCGTTCGGCGACCGCCCGGGCTTCGTCCACGTGCCCGCGGGCGAGCAGGGTGTCGACCAGGTTGCAGGTCGCCGTCCAGTACAGGGGCAGACCGCGGCCGACGCGTTCGGCCAGGCGCAGGGACTCGCGCAACGATTTCTCCGCCGCCGCCAGGCGGCCCCGCCTGCGGTGCCCGAGACCGACGTAGGCGTGGGCGAGGGCCAGGTGGCCGCCGCTCCAGCCCGCCGTCTCGTAGGCGCGCAAGGCCTCGTTGTAGAGGCTTTCGGCGCGGTCGAGGCGGTCGGTGTAGGCGTAGACCCCGGCCAGCATCAGCAGCAGTTCGACACCCCATTCGGAGTCGGTCCAGCCGAGGCCGGGCGCGAGGCGGCCGTTGACCAGGGCGCGGTCGCAGATCTCGGCGACCTCCTCGGCGTTCTCGCCGCGCATCATGGCGTCGAAGCCGCGCAGGATGAGCAGCGCGCGCTCGGAGTTGTCACGGCCGGTGCAGGTGGCGGCGAGGGCGGCCAGGCGTTCGCTGCGGCCGGGTGCGGTGGCCTCGCCGGCGTGGATGCCCTCCCACATGAACTGCACGGCCTGCAGCCGCATCCGGGCGGGTCCCGGCTCCAGTCGGGCGGCCTCCGCCTCGACGGTGCGGAGGGCCTCCTCCATCTGGTTGTTGTGCAGCAGCGCCTGCGAGAGCCGGACCACGGCGTCCACCCGTGCCTCGCCTTCGAGGCCTGGCATGCCGAGCGCGGTCCGCAGGTGGCCGATGGTCCGGGCGGGTGCGGTGAGGAAGGTGGCGCGGCCCAGTTCGTAGAGCACGTGCGCGTGGACCTCGGGGCGGGGCGGTTCCTCCAGTGCGCGTTCCAGGCAGCGGCGGGCCGCGTCCGGGGCGCCGGTGGCGAGGTGTTCGCGGGCGGCCTCACGCAGTTGCCACACGAGTTCCTCGTCGTCGTCCGGATGTACCTCGAGGAGGTGCCGGGAGGCGGACGCGGCGCCGCGTCCGGAATCGGTGACGATCCGGGCGGCGATGCCGTGCATGGCCCGGCGCAGGGCGTCGGGGATGGAGTTGTAGACGGCGGTGGCGATGAGCGGGTGGACGAACTCGAGGTCGGCCGCTCCGGTGCGGCCGGTGCCGGGGTCGGGGACGGTGAGGATGCGGTCGCCGCGCAGGAGTTCGGCGCAGCGGACGGCGTCGTCACGGTTCAGGGTGGCGAGCCGGGCCACCAGGTCGACGGTGATGTCGGTGCCGAGGATGGCAGCGGCCCAGGCGAACCGGGTGGAGTCTATGCCCAGGTGTTCCAGGCGGGCCACGACTCCGCCGCCGCGGGCGGAGCGGTTCAGTGCGCGCAGTTCGCCCGCGTGGGTCTCGACGGGTTCGAGTTCGCTGTCCTGGACCTTGGCGAGGAGCTCGACGGTCTCGTACGGGTTGCCGCCGGTGACGGCCCACACCTCGCGGCAGAACGCGGCGTCCGCGTTCTCGCCCAGGGTGGCGCGGGTGAGCCCGGCCGTGGCGAGCGGGGTCAGGGCGCTGAGGACGGTGACGGGGTGCTCGGCCGCCTCGGCGACGGCGTCCAGGTGGCGGGCGCTCACCCCGGAGACCTCGCCCGGCCTGCGGGCGACCACGACGAGGACGGGCACCTCCGCCAGGCGTTCGGCGAGGACGGCGAGCCAGTGCAGGGTCTCCTGGTCGGCCCAGTGGGCGTCGTCGACGGTCAGCACCAGCGGCCAGTCCCGGCGGGCCAGCCGGCGCACCGCGGCGACCAGCCCCTCGCAGACCTCCTGCGGGTCGATGTGCCGGTCGCCGGGCTCCGCGACGCCGAGGGCGGGGCCGGCGATGTCGTACCAGTCGCCGAGGTACTCACGGGTCTCCTCCGGCAGCATCGACAGCAGTGCGGGCTGGAGGAGTTGGCGTACGACGTTGAAGGGGACGGAGCGCAGGGTCTCGCCGCCGCGGGCCGACCAGACGGTGCAGCCGCGCTGTTCGGCGATGCGCCGGGTCTCGGCGAGCAGCGTGGTCTTGCCGAGCCCCGCCTCGCCCCGGAGCACCAACAGGCCGCCGGGTGAGGACCGGTCCGCGCACAGGGTGTCGACCACCGCGGTGATGGCGGCGACCTCCTCGTCCCGCTCCCAGAGGGAGGGCGAGGCCGCGACCGTGGGCCGTACCTCCGTCATCCCGCTGCCTCCCCAAGTCGCCCGAACGACGTACAGGCGTCGAGCGTAGTCCTCCGACAGCCCTGATGGAGCAGTACCGCGCCCGCTCTTGCCGTGACGGGTGACACGCGGTACAGAGGTCGACGCGTCCTGCCGCTCACCTGGGGGTCCGGAGGGCCCGAAGGTCAACACTTGTCAATGGAGGGGATGGTGACGGGGCGTCGGATCAATTCCGCAGGGGCGCTCCGGGGAAGGGAAGGCCTGCGGTGAAGCGGCGGCACGCCGGTCCTGCGTGAGGTGCACCAAGGGTGGTCGGCCGGGGCGGGGGCGGCCGACCACCGGAGGTGACGGACCTCTCTTCCCCGGTCTTCTCCGGTCTCATCCGGCTTTCATCGACGCCTCATACGGTGGGGGCATGACGCAGGCGACTCCTCCCGGGTGGTATCCCGACCCCGGGCAGACGAATGACGGACCGGCCACCGAGCGCTGGTGGGACGGCACTGCCTGGACGGACCAGGTCCGTCCGACGGGTTCGGCACCCGTCTGGGGCCCTCCGGCACCGGGCACGGCGGCCCATCCGGCGTACCCGGCCAATCCGGCGTACCCGGTGCACCCGGGATACCCCGGGGTCGTGCAGTCCGGCCCGGGTTCCGGCCGGGGGCGCGGGCTGCGGATCGGCATCGCCGTGGCGGCGGCCGTCGCGGTGCTGGCGGGCATCGGGGGCGGCGTGTACGCGCTGACCGACGACAGCGGGAGTGGTGACTCCGCGGCCTCACGGGGGCCGGGCGGACGGGACGGCGGCCCCGGTGGCTCGGAAGGCGGTCCGAAGGGTGGTCCCGACGGGGAGGGGCCCGGCCCGGACGCCTCTCAGCCGCCACGGGTCGAGAGCGGGTCGGTGACCGACGGGCTGAGCGGAATCAGCCTGCCCATCCCGGACGGCTGGTACGGCCAGGAGGGCCGGGTGGGCGCCCAGATCATGTCGGAGGACACCTACGAATGCCCCGGCAACACCTCCAGCACCTGCACCAAGGGCGGGGCCTACTCGGCACCGGCGCCGGCCCTCGGTGTCCGCGGCTCCACCGCCGAGGAGGTCGCCAAGGCGGACATCGCCGCCAACGCCGAGGAGTCGTACGGCGGCGATTCCTACGGGAGGATCACCTCGCACGAGGTCCTCGAGTCGAAGGCGGTGGACGTCGCCGGGCAGAAGGGCTACCTGGTGCGCTGGAAGGCGGTCACCAGCAAGGGCTCCGACGGGTACGTCCAGTCGCTGGCCCTTCCCTCCCCCGCGCAGCCGAAGCAGATCGTCGTGATCCGCTTCGGTCTGGACACCGACCAGAAGCAGTCGGTCCTCGACGACATCATCGAGGGCATCGAGGAAACGGAGGGCCGCGGCGGCAACGGCCAGGACATTTGACCCGCTGACGCGACGGCCGGGTGGCGCTCAAGCGGTGAGGAGCAGGATGCCGAGAACCAGGAGCGCCACTGCCTTGACGGCCTCGAACGCCCCGTGGTGCCAGTGGGCGTGGGAGCGGGGCAGTCGCTCTCCGGCAAGCACCCGGTCGGACCGGCGGTCGAGCCGGGCCGGATCACACCGAGTCGAGCTGTCGGCACCACGGCCGCCACGACGGCGGGCACGGCCACCGAGGTGCTGGGCTCACCGGCCGCCACGGCGACAAGGGTGGTCGCGACGAGGGCGAGCTCGACGAGACCGAGCGCCCGGAAGACGACACCGCCGACACCGGGGCCGATCTGGATGGTCACCCCGGTGCCCGGAGCTTCGACGGCGTCTCCAGGAAGGGGATCGCCGGCACCATGCCGAGCCGGACGAGAACGGCGGCGCCCGCGGCGGCGGCCGATACGGAGTTCACTGCCGGACTGCCCTTCCTCTACGCGGCGCGCGCATGGACGAAATGGGCGTGACAGACGTCGGGTTCGGCGAACGGCTCCAGTCGGTCGGCGGCGACGGGTGCGTCCAGTTCGGCCAACGCGCCCTTCATCAGGCCCAGATGGAGCGGGCAGACGATCTGCCGGTACTCCTCGGCGAGTTCGAGAAACGGACAGTGCCGCAGACGAATGACGTCGGGCACGTCATCGGGCACGTCGTTCACCGGGTCCACCGAGTTCACAGGGTTCACAGGGTTCACAGGGTTCACAGGATCGAAGCCGAGGTCGGCGAGGAGTCCGACCAGCCGGTCGACGACTTCACGGCCGGTCACGGTGTGGAAGGGCGGTGCCGGGTCGACCAGATGCCGCCCCCAGGCCCGGCCGGCCGCCATGGCCTCCGCCTCGGCGTCGGCGCCGGTCGACGCGAGCCGGCTGAGCAGCATCCGGGCCAGCAGTCGGTACTCACGCCGCCCTCCACGGTCCATTCCGCGACGCGGCGCATACACCGCACGGGGGCGCCCCCGCCCGGACGAAACCTCCGGAGTCCGCTCCACCACCCCGCGCGTCACCAGCGAATCCAGGTGGAAGCGCGCCGTGTTGGCGTGAACCCCCACCTGCTCCGCCACCTCGTTGACCCCGAGCGGCGCGCCGGCGGCGCGCAGCACTTCGAGCACGCTACGGCGGCGCGGGGTCATCGGATCGTTTCCCCCGGCGCGTTCCCCGGAGGTCACGTCGCGCCGTCCTGCGGCGGCAGCGCGGCGATCAGCGGGTGGTCCCGCTCGATCAGCCCCAGCTTGGAGGCGCCGCCGGGCGAGCCGAGGTCGTCGAAGAACTCGACGTTCGCCTTGTAGTAGTCCTTCCACTCCTCGGGAGTGTCGTCCTCGTAGAAGATGGCCTCGACCGGGCAGACCGGTTCACAGGCGCCGCAGTCGACGCATTCGTCCGGGTGGATGTACAAGGACCGCCGGCCCTCGTAGATGCAGTCGACCGGGCACTCCTCGATGCACGCCTTGTCCTTCACGTCGACACAAGGCTGCGCGATGACGTAGGTCACGACGTCCTCCTCCCCGAATTTTCACGAATCTCACTTGTAAGAATAGTTCCTCACGGCATCGGCCCACCACCGGTGACGGCCGGGAATTACAGGGACCAGGGCCCTGCCCGGACGAAGCAGCCGGTTCGCCCCGGGACCGGACGGTCAGCGCGTGTCGCGCGTCATCTCGTCCACGACGAATCCGAGACCGGTGCCGAGCATCCAGGCGTCCTCGGCCGACGCGGCGCCACGCGCCCGAGCTCGACGGGCAGACGCACGGGGACTCCCGGTGGGGGTGTGAAGCGCGATCGCGCAGGCCCGTCCGGCGCACCGCGAGCGGGCACACCGGGCGCCCTCGCCTTTCGACCTTCCCTTGAGAGGGATACCGTTCAAGGGCAAAAGGGTCCATATCCTGACATTTGCATATACGCGGCACCCTGGAGGAGCTGTGGAACTCTTTCCCCCGCTGCCCTACGCCGAATGGCGGGCGACCAAGGAGACGCTGCACCGGTTCGCGCAGGTGGTCGGAAAGGTGCGGCTCGCGGCGTCGCCGCGCCGCAACCACTGGTGGAACGTTCCCTACCATCTCACCGGACGTGGCATCACCACTCGCCCGATGGGACTGGACGACCAGGGCCGCTTCTTCTGCGTCGACTTCGACTTCGTCGACCACAGGCTCCTCGTCACGACCGGCTCGGGTCGCGAGGTCTCGTTCCCGCTGCCCGGCCTCTCGGTGGCCGACTTCTACCGGCGGTTGCAGTCCGCGCTCACCGAACTCGACGTCTCCGTGCGCATCGGGCTGCCGCACCCCTTCGACCTGCCGGATTCCGACCGCCCCTTCGACGAGGACACGGAACACCGCGCCTACGACCAGGAGTCGGTGAACCGCTACTGGGTCATCCTGTCCCAGGTCAACCTGGTCCTGGAGGAGTACGCCGCCGAGTGGTGCGGGAAGACGAGTCCGGTGCACCACTTCTGGCACACCTTCGACATCGCGGTGACCAGGTTCTCCGACACCGTCGTCCCCCACTCCGAATCCGTCGATCCGGTCACCAGGGAGGCGTACTCCCGCGAGGTGATCAGTGCGGGTTTCTGGTTCGGCGACCCGGCCTTCCCCCGGGCGGCGTTCTACTCCTACACCGCGCCCGAACCGACCGGCCTGGCACGCCGTCCTCTGCAGCCCGCGGCCGCTTCGTGGGTCGAACGCGGCACCGGCAGCAGTCTGGCGGTCCTCGAGTACGAGAAGGCCAGGACCGCGTCCTCGCCGCGCGCCGACGTACTCGCCTTCCTGCGGAGTGCCTACCGGGCCGGCGCGGAGACGGCGGGCTGGGACATCGAACGGAACGCCTGCCCGGGAGGCGTGACCGACCCCGTCGCCGCACAGCGGGCCTGAGCCGGGTCGGCCCCGCGCTTCGCCGGACCGCGGACCCGTGTGTACGAGCAGATCCGGGCGGCGAAGCGCGGGGCGGCCGAGGCCGTGCGGAAGGACGTCAGGAGAGATATGCCTCCACTTCGCTGAACTGGGCTGCCGGCCAGCCGGTGTTGCCGGTGACGTGCAGTCGGAGGTGGCGCAGGTCGGTGCCGTCCGGCAGTGTCACGGTGACCGTGTTGCCGGTGGCCGGGTCGAAGCGGTACTCCTTCGCGGCGAGGACCGTCGTGTACGCGGAGCCGTCGGTGCTGCCCTGGACGGCGAGGGTCTGGGTGCGGGTCTGCCACACGGGCTGCGGGGGCAGTTTCAGCACCAGTCGCCGGACGGCCCGGCTGGAGCCGAGGTCCACGGTCAGGGACTGCGGGAAGGCGTGGTTGGCGGACTCCCAGTAGGTGTTCGCGTCGCCGTCGACCGCCTTGGTCGGCGTGTAGACGTCCTGGGAGCCGGTGGCGGTCGCGGGGCGGCCCTGGGCGAGGTTGCGGTCCGGGTCGGGGTCGGGGTTGCCCCCGCCGGGCTTCGGCCAGGTGGAGCAGTCCGACCAGGTGCTGTCCCAGCCGGAGTTGCCGCCGCCGTCGGTGAGGGTGAAGGTGCCCGAACCGGCCGGATAGGGGCAGTTGTAGATGCCGGCCGAACCGATGCCGGTGGCGGTGACGTTCCGGAAGGTGGCGGCGCCCGGTGTCTCGGCCTGGACGACGACCGTACCGGCCCCGTCGACGGTGGCGCCGTCGACGGTGATGTTCTTCGCGGCGTGTCCGCGCCCGCTGCCGGAGACGAACTCGAAGGCGCTGTACGGGCTGTCGGTGATGGTGGTGCCGGTGATCCTGACCTGTGCCTCGATGGCGCTGTCGTAGGAGTCGACTCGTAGGGCGCCCATGGGGTGGTTCCAGTTGGGGTTCATGGCACCGGTGCGGACCAGGGTGTTGCCGTCGACGGTGATCGTCCCGGCCAGCGGGTGGAACGGATCGAGGAACTTCTGGTTGGAGATCGCGATACCGCTGCCCAGCGCGTTGGTGTCGGCGATCAGGTTGCCCCTGACGGTGATGTCGGTGCCGCCGTAGATCGCGATGCCGTTGGCGAGGTTCGGCTGCGAGATGGTGTTGTTCTCGAAACTGCTGTTGCTGTTGGGCCCGTACAGCGACCACATGGCGAGCGAGTCGTCGCCCTGGTTGCGCAGGAAGTTGCCGCGGACCTTCACCCCGCGTGCGTTGCCGTTGAGGTTGAGGCCGTCCGCCGTCATGTCGAGGAAGCGGCTGTCCTGCACGACCAGGTTGTCGTTGTTGCCGGTCAGCCAGAGGCCCACCTTGAGGTGCTGGAGCCACATGCCGGATACGGACGAGTTCGGGCCGAGCGAGCCGTTGACGAAGTTGTCGGGGGCGGAGTCGACCCGCTCGGTGACCTCACCGATGACGGCGAAGTCCTTGATGTGGACGTTGCCGGCGGAATTCGACTGGTCGATGAAGCGGGAGGAGCGCACGACGGAGTGCCAGTGGCCCGCGCCCTGGAGGGTGACGTTCTGGACGCCGCCCAGTGCGGAGGTGAGCCGGTACTCGCCCTGCGGTATCCAGACCACCCCACCCTGAGCCGCGGAGACGGCCTCCCGGAAGGCCTGCGTGGAATCGCCCCGGCCGCTGGGGTCGGCGCCCTTGTCGATGACGGAGACCGAACCGGCCGGTCTGGCGGCGGGCGCGGCCACCTGCTCGAAGTCGGCCACGTCGACGGTGACCTGGACACCCGTGGCCTGAAGGGCGACGGTGTCACCGGCCCGGATGTTCCGGTCGAGCAGCAGGCGCGCGTTGTCGAAGAAGTGGTGGGTCTCGGAGCCTGCGATCCAACCGGTGTCGACGTAGGAGTACTTGGAGGTCACCGGCAGGGTCTTGGCCAGCTTCTCGCCGTTGACGTAGACGTCGAGCGAGCCGGACTGCCCGTCGGGGACGCTGTAGGCGACGTTCACGGCGTTGGCCGCGCGCGGCACCGTGAACTCGACCCGCTGACCGGTGTCGAGCCGGACGGCCCGGCGGCCCGAGGCCTCGGAGGCGAGGGTGCCCTGGGTGTGGTCGGGACCGATCCTGGTCCCGGTGGTCGTGACGGACTCGGCCTCGACCGAGGCGAAGGGGAGGGTGGCGCCCGCGGCGGCGTGGGCGGGCGCGGGCGCGAGGGCGACGAGCATGCCGGCGGTGACGGCGACGACCGCACCAATGGATGACATGCCCCTGACAGTAGGTCTGAACGTGTGCATGGCTGGTCCCTTCGTGGTGGGGGGTGCGGGAACAAGCGGGTGCGGTCTCAGGCGCGCAGCCAGACCGCCGTGTCCTTCGGCAGGCGTCCGTCGGGGTCGAGGGGACCGCTGCCGAGGAGCAGTCCGGTGTGGGCCGGGAGGGCGGCGGGCGCGTCCACGAGGTTCACCACGCAGATGGCGCCGCCGCCCGCGCGGGTGAAGGCGAGTACGCCCTCGGTGGTGGGCAGCCAGGTGAACGGGCCGTCGCCGAAGGCCGGGCGCAGGCGGATCGCCTCGCGGTACAGGGCGAGCATGGAGCCGGGGTCCCGGGCCTGCCGGTCGGCGGCGTACGAGGCCCAGCCGGCGGGCTGTGGCAGCCACGGTTCGCCGCCGAAACCGGCGTGCGGCGCGTCGGCCGTCCACGGCAGCGGCACCCTGCATCCGTCACGTCCGGGGTCGGTGCCCCCGGAGCGGGCGTGCATGGGGTCCTCGATGCGGTCGAGCGGGATGTCGGCCTCGGGCAGGCCGAGTTCCTCGCCCTGGTAGACGTAGACCGCGCCCGGCAGCGCCAGCGACAGCAGGGCGGCGGCGCGGGCCCGGCGGGTGCCCAGGGACAGGTCGGTCGGGGTGCCGAAGGCCTTGGTGGCGAAGTCGAAGCCGGTGTCGGAGCGGCCGTAGCGGGTGACCGTGCGGGTCACGTCGTGGTTGCACAGCACCCAGGTGGCGGGCGCGCCGACGGGGGCGTGCTCGGCGAGCGTCTCGTCGATGGAGGTGCGCAGCCGACCGGCGTCCCAGGGGCAGGTCATGAAGGAGAAGTTGAACGCGGTGTGCAGTTCGTCGGGGCGCAGGTAGCGGGCGAAGCGTTCGGTGTCCGGGAGCCAGACCTCGCCGACGAAGACGGCCCCGTACTCGTCGGCGACGGCCCGCCAGCCGCGGTAGATGTCGTGGAGCTCGTCACGGTCCACGTACGGGTGCGGGTCGAGGCCCTCGGTGAGGTCGGGCAGCAGGGGGTCCTTCGCCGGCAGCGCGGCGGAGTCGATGCGCACGCCGGCCACGCCCCGCTCGAACCAGAACCGCAGGATGTCCTCGTGCTCCTCACGGACGGCGGGGTGCGCCCAGTTGAGGTCGGGCTGCTCGGGGGCGAACAGGTGGAGGTACCAGTCGCCGTCGGAATCAGTGGGGCCCGTAGGGCCTTCCTTGGAAGGGTGGCGGTGGGAGGCGGGGACAACAGGGCCCGTAGGGCCTTCCTTGGAAGGGCGGTGGTGGGAGGCGGGCGGGCGGGTCCAGGCGGGGCCGCCGAACTCCGACCGCCAGTCGTTGGGAGGCAGTTCGCCGCGCTCCCCGCGGCCCCGGCGGAAGTGGAACAGTTCGCGCTCGGGGCCGCCGGCGAGGGCGGCGCGGAACCAGGGGTGCTGGTCGGAGACATGGTTCGGCACGATGTCGACGATCGTGCGGATTCCCATTCCCCGCGCCTCGGTGATGAGTTTCTCCGCCTCGGCGAGGGTGCCGAAGGCCGGGTCGATCGCCCGGTAGTCGGCGACGTCGTAGCCGCCGTCCTTCATCGGGGACAGGTACCAGGGGGTGAACCACAGGGCGTCCACGCCGAGTTCTGCGAGGTAGGGCAGCTTAGCGCGGACTCCGGCCAGGTCGCCGGTGCCGTCGCCGTCGCCGTCGGCGAAGCTGCGGACGTACACCTGGTAGATGACGGCGGAGCGCCACCAGTCGTCGTCGTTTCGGGCAGGGGTGGGCTGTCCCACGGTGCGTGCCTTTCTTCTGGGTGGACGGATTCGGCGTCAGCCCTTGGTGCCGCCCGCGCTGATCCCGGCGACGATGTGCCGCTGGAAGACGAGGAACAGCGCGACCATGGGGATGCTGGCGATCACCATCGCAGCGATGAGTACGGTCAGTTGGACGTTCTGCGACAACTGCACGAGGGCCACGCTGATCGGCTGTTTCCCGGTGTCGGAGAAGACCATCAGCGGCCACAGGAAGTCCTGCCACACGGCGACCAGCGCGAAGATCGACACCACGCCGAGCACCGGGCGCGACAGGGGCAGGACGATCGACCACAGGGTGCGCAGTTTCCCGGCACCGTCGATTGCGGCGGCCTCCAGCACGTCCCGGGGCAGTTGATCGAAGAACCGCTTGAGCAGATAGAGGTTGAAGGCGTTGGCGACGGCCGGCAGCCAGACGGCGAGGGGGTCGTTGAGGAGGCCGAGGTCCGCCACGGTCAGGTACTTCGGTACGACGAGGGCCTGCGCGGGGACCATCAGGGTGGCGAGGATGCCGCCGAGGATCACCCTGCCGAAGGCGGGCCGGAGCTTGGACAGCGCGTAGGCGGCGGCCGTGCAGAACACCAGCTGGAACAGCCAGGCACCGGCCGCCTGCACCACCGTGTTCCACAGGTGGGTCGGCAGTCGCATCAGGTCCCAGGCGTCGGTGTACCCGCTCGTGCCCCACTGCTCCGGGAGGAGGGTGGGCGGGGTGCGTGCCACCTCGTCCGGTGACTTCGCCGCGCCGCTCACCATCCAGTAGACGGGGAAGAGGAAGGCGAGCGCGAACAGGACGACGACGCCGGTGAACACGGTCCAGTAGACGGCCCTGCCGGGCTGCCGGGCCAGGACGGCCGGGGAGACGAGGGTGCGGGTGCCGCTCACGTCGCCTCCTTCGGGGAGCCGGTGAGTCGGAGGTAGAGGGCGGAGAACAGACCGAGCAGGGCGAGGAGCATCACGCTCAGCGCGCAGGCGCCGCCGAAGTCGTTGTAGAGGAAGGCGTACTTGTAGATGAGGTAGAGGACGGTGACGGTGGCGTTCTCCGGTCCGCCGCCGGTGATCACGAAGGGTTCGGTGAACACCTGCATGGTGGCGATGACCTGAAGCAGCATCAGCATGAGAATGACGAACCTGGTCTGCGGGATCGTCACGTGTCGGATGCGCTGGAGCAGGCTCGCGCCGTCGAGTTCGGCGGCCTCGTACAGTTCGCCGGGGATGGACTGGAGGGCGGCGAGGTAGACGAGGACGGTGCCGCCCATGTTGGCCCAGGTGGCGACGATGACCAGGGACACCAGGGCGGTGTCGGCACCGTTGGACCAGTTCGAGGTGGGCAGGTGCAGGAACCGCAGCGCCTCGTTGGCGAGGCCGGTGCCGGGGTCGTAGAACCATTTCCACAACAGGGCGCTGACCACCGGCGGGATCATCACCGGCAGGTAGACGACGACGCGGAAGAACGCCTTGGCGTGCCGGAGTTCGTTCAGCACCAGGGCCAGGACGAACGGGACGGCGAAGCCGATGAGCAGGGCGAGCAGGGTGAAGCCGAGGGTGTTGCGCCAGGCCGCGCCGAACTCGGGGTCGTCCAGGACGCGGGTGAAGTTGGCGGTGCCGACCCATTCGGACGGTGAGCCCGGTGTGTATCTCTGGAACGCGATCACGACCGCGCGGATCGCCGGGTACCAGGAGAACAGGGCGAAGCAGACGAGGCCGCCGAGGAGGAAGCCGTAGGCGTGCAGTTGGTCGGTGAGGCGGCGCCCTCTCCGGCTCCCGGCCGGGAACCGCACCCGCACCGGGTGGAGCTCGGCGGCCTCGGCGGGCTGGCGTACGACCGTCTTCATCGTCGGTCAGCCCCGGGCCAGGATGCCGTCGATCTTGCCGGAGGCGTCCTTCAGGAGCCGGTCGATGTCGGCGTCCTCCTTGGTGAGCACCGCGGAGACGACGCCGTCGAGGACGGAGTAGAGCTGTTGTGCCCGCGGCGGCTCGATCTTCATCTCCAGGCTCTGGTTGCCGTCGAGGAAGGCCCGGTAGTTCCCCACCGGGACGTTGGCGTTGGCCTTCTTGACCTGCTGGTCCTTTGCGTCGGCGGCGCCGGTGAACAGCCGGGGCTCGGGCAGGCCGACCGGCGCGTCGTTCTTCCTGGCGCGGGCGTAGTCGCCGAGGAAGCCGTCGCCGGGGGTGAGGAACATGTGGTCGAGCCACTTGAGGCCGGCCCTGATCTGCTCGGGTGAGGCCTTCTTGTTGACCATGTAGCCGTCGCCGCCGATGAGGGTGGCCTTGCCGCCGGGCATGGGGGCGAGGGCGAGGTCCTTGTACTCGGCCCCCTTCTCCTTCACCAGGATCGGGATGTTGTCGGGGGCGGCGAGATACATGCCGAGCCTGCCGGCGCCCATCATCTGCTGGACGTCGTTGATCACGAGCAGTTGCTTGCTGCCCATGGAGTCGTCCTTCCACCGCATGTCGTGCAGGGTCCGCAGCACGGCGCGGCCTTCGGGCGAGTCGACGGCCGCCTTCTCACCGTCGGGGGTGACGACGTCCCCGCCCTGGGAGTAGAGCTCTGCGGTGAAGTGCCAGCCGCCCTGGTTCTGGGCGCTGTAGTCGGCGTAGCCGACGGTGCCGTCGCCGAGTGCGGCGATACGCTTCGCGGCGGCTCGGACCTCGGCCCAGGTGGTGGGCGGCCGGTCGGGATCGAGGCCGGCCTTCTCGAAGAGCGCCCGGTTGTAGACCAGCCCCATGGAGTAGCCGGTGCGGGGTACGCCGTAGACCTTGCCGTCGACGGTGTAGATGTCCCGCAACTGCTGCTGGATCGTCCCGTAGCTCTTCAACTCCTTGAGGTACGGGGTGAGATCGGCTGCCTGGTTGATGTCGACGACATGCCCGGCGTCGGTGAAGTAGGTGTAGAACACGTCCTCCATCTGCCCCCCGGCGAGCTTGGCGTCGAAGGTCTTCGGGTCCTGGCAGGGGAACGCGTCGTGCGGGACGACGTCGATGTCCGGGTTCTCCTTCTCGAAGGCGGCGATGTCCTCCTCGAAGAACCGGCGGTCGACCTTCGCGCTCTTGGGCGGCATGCAGTTGACCGTGATGCGGGTCTTGCCGTCGGCCGCCTGGTCGTCGTTCGAGCCGCAGGCGGTGAGGGTGAGGGCGCCGACGCCTAGCGCGACGAGGGTACGGCGGATCCCGGTGCTTCTCATCGGTGGACCCCTCTGGGACAGGAGCGGGTGAACCCCTCGGACAGGAGCGGTGGGCGGGGCACACTCAAGCACCGACGACAGGGGTCCGCAAGATGTCGCGCAAATTTTGAAATTATTCGACAGCAGTCCGGAAACAGGGATGGAGGAGGCCGACCGCGTCCAGGCCGAGCCGGCCTCGGCCGAGCGGGAACGGCAGGAGTGCGGGAACGGCAGGAGCGGGTGATCGCCCGCGGACGGGTCGATACGGTGCCGGCCCCGGAGGGCGACGGCACCGCCGGGGCGAAGGCCGTCACGGATCCGCCGGATGCGGACGCGCGGTCGGCGCCCCGGGACGCGGCGAGGCCGAAGTCACCGGTTCCGGTGTGGCGCCAGGGGCCGGCCCGGTCGGCGCTGTCGGTGGACGACCGGCGCATCGTGCGGGTGGGGCCGGCCGGGCCCGCCTCGGGCAGGGGCCGGTCCCCTGCCAGGAGATGGCCGCCGTCTTCGGCATGGGGACGTGGTACCGGCACGGGTGGTGGCACTGCGGTCGAAGTCCCCGGAGGGGCCGACCCCAGAAACGCCCGGTCGCGCGCGGCCGGCCGAGCCGACGCCGGGCCGGTTCACCCTCGCTGCGGGCGTGGCCGGGCCGGGCGGCGGGTCACGAGCAGCGTCATCGACCAGTGGACCATCACCTCGGCCCCGCCGATGCGGCGTTCGACGTCGCGCACCAGGCGGCGACTTCGCATCAGGCGGGCGAAGAGGTGCTCGACGATCCCCCGTCGGGGCGGCATCACGAAGCCGCGCCTGTCGTCGCTGCGTTTGACGATCGCCAGGACCAGGGCGAACGTGGACAGGCGGCAACCGACGAGGCTGCCGTGCAGCCGCCGTCGGCCCACACCAGCTCCAGCCGGTGGTGCGCGTCGGCCACCCGCGCCGACAGGACCCGGGCAGCGGAGCGCTTCCCCGGCGGCGGGCGGTGCTGTCCACCGCCATGACCAACAGCTCGGCACCGACCTCCGGAGTGCCTCCCGAACCGCTGCAGAGACACTGCTCCTCGGCGCATCCAGAGCCACCCGTGCAGATCAATGAAACGGTCATGCCTAAAAGGAAGTGATATGCATCGAATGGACATGCATGCACATGAGACCCGTCACCAGTCCAGCGAGATGGTTCACGAGAGGTTTCCACCATGAGCCATATGCGTGACATCAGGTGCAGGAATTCGCGGTGCACCGGGTTCAGGGCCTTCCCCGGATGCGCGGCCACAACCCATCGGCTGCTCCAGAGGGGGCATGCCCGGTGACCACTCTGCGAATCTCCACCATGGCGCCCTGCTTCAATGGGTCCGAAGCCATCGAAACGTCCCACGCCGCACTGCTCTCGGCCATTGAACCCACCCGGCAGGCGTTCGAGGTCTGCTGTGTGGATGACCGCAGCAGCGACGACACGCGCTCCCTGCTGAGGGGGAGCCGCCGTCGTCGACCCGCGCATTCGCCGCACGGCCTTCAGCCGGAACTCCGGCAAGGAAGCCGCCCTGCTCGCCGGTCCACGCATGGCTCAGGGGCGCGGTCGTGATGATGGACGCCGACCTCCAGCACCCACCGGAACTCCTTCCCCGCGTGTTCGAGCTGCGTCGGCAGGGCTTCGACCACGTGGTCGTCCAACGCGACCGTGCAGCTGAGGGCGTCGTACGGGCTGCCCTCAGCCGTGCCTGCCACAGACCGGTGCGCCACCGCACGGACGTCGACGTGGTCGACGGGCCAGGGGACGTCGGACGCCGTCACCCCGGACGGTGGCCGGCCTGCCCGACCGATCGATGAAAGGCAGTACCGCGCATGATCTTCGGCGGGTCCGGAACGACGGACCCAGAGCAGTCGGACAAGGCCGGTGAGCCCATCCGGAGACAACGCACCCGATCCGGACGCCCGTGGGCGCAGCACTGGGCTGCGGTCTTCTCCCTGGTGCCCCTCGGGGTGCTCGCCGCGGCCATGTGGTTCGGGCGCTGGGTCAGGCCCAGTGGGGACGAGTGGTGCTTCCTGCCCGTGGTGCGCGACAGCGGCCTCACAGGCATGCTCGAGAAGTTCTACGTCCATGACAACGGGCGGGTCGCGAATGCCCTGCTCGTCTGGGCCTATGCGCGTTTCGGCGTTCCCGGACACCAGTGGTTCGCGCTGATCAGCGGTCTCGTGGTGGTGGGCGTCCTCTGGGCCGTGACCCTCGCGGCCGTGCGCCGGGCCGGCGTGACCGTGCCCCGGGGGGTGCCGCTCCTGGTGGCGTCCATGGTGACGGTCGTCTTCCTGTTCGCGTCCCCCAACACCTACAAGACCTTCTACTGGCCGGCGGCCTCGGTCTCGCACACCCTGGCCCCCGTACTGGCCGGCGCGGCGGTGACCCCGTTGCTCCGAGCGCGCTCACGCACGGCGGAGATCACTGCGCTGGTCGTCGTCTTCCTGGCCGGCGTCTTCATCGGCACCCTCTCGGAGCAGAGTTCCCTCTGCGTGCTGGTCCTCCTGAGCGGCGTGCTGCTCCTCGGCCGCTGGATCGTCACCGGGCCCCGGCGAAGCCACGTACGGCTCTGGTGTCTCGTGGGAACCGCGGGAACGGTGATCGGTACCTTGGTGCTCGTCACGTCTCCGGGATCACGCAACCGACGTCATGGGCGCGATGCGGGGGTGGCATCCATGCTCGCTCCCGAATCCCTGATCGGGGCCGCCAAGGGCTTCGTCCGGATCCTCGGAACCCTCCTCACCACCTGGCCGTACGCGGGGGCGGTCGCGGCCGGCGTCCTGCTGGGCGCGCTCGCCACGAGGGCGGACGGCGGCACAGCCCCGTCGGTGAAACCCCTCTTGCCGATGAACGCCGCCATCCTCGCGTTCCTGCTCTCCGGCTACCTCTGCACCCTCGCTGCCTATCCCGTCTTCGGCCCGGGGGTGGTGGCCTCCACCCGGTTGTGGAACGACTTCCGGTTCCTCTACATCATGCTGCTCCTCGGCTTCGGCGTGTTCCTGGGGCACCGGCTGCGACGACGCGCCCCGCACCCGGTGGCTCCGGTGGTGGTCGGCACAGCCGTCTGCGGCCTGGTGTGCGTCGTGCTCGCCCTCTCCCTCCACCAGCTCGAACACAGCATGCAGGTGCGGGCCCGTCAATGGGACCGCCAGGACCAGTGGCTCCGCACACAGGCGGAGGGTGGTGCCCGGGAACTGCCGTACCGGTCCACACCGATCAGCAAGATGACGGAGCCCGTCGACGGGGCCTGGCCCAGCGGCTGCGTCGCGAGGTACTACCACCTGGATCGCATCACCCCCGCACGGGTGTTCCCCTGGCAGTGACGCCTCCCTCGCCCCGCCCCGCACGGGGCACAGGCCGAACCGGAGCGGAGTACCGTGACGAGGGGAAGACGGGCGACGGGGACCGCCCGGTCTCCCGGGCGACGTGCGTGCGCCCCTGGGGACGCCGGTGGAGGTGTCCGTCTCGACTGCTCGTTGCCCGCTCACACGGCGCCCCGAACGGATCTGAGTGTCGAAGAGGTGTGGGTACGGAACTGACGGATCCTCGCAGAGCCCGTGGGATCCGTGGGAAAGATGACGGTACCGATCCCACCGGACGGGCCCGGCGAGGTGCGGGTGGCCGTGCGGGGCGGATCGGAGTCCTGCGCGGCGTGGTCGGCCGTGGCGATCGACGGGGGGCGCGCGTTCTGGTCGTCGACTCCCCGCCGGCGCGCCCGGTCCTCGTGGAGGCGCTGCCGTCCTGATCCACTGCGTCTGACGGACCCGAGGTGGGCCCCATGTTGTTCTGGCAGGACCCCGCGCCCGACGGAGCGATGCCCACCTCCGGTTCCTCTCGGAACAAAGCCGGACGGAAGAGCCGGTGGGACGGATCTTCGCCGGGCACCTGCGCTCGATCGTCGGCGGACTCACGGTGGAGCAGATCATCCGTGAGCGCAGCGGGGTCGCCCGGGGGGCCCTGAGTCCCGGCCGCGTAGGAGGTGCATTCGACATGGATGCGGAACGTGCCCGCCGCATGGTGGAACTGCTGCGTGCCCGTGGTGTGATGGCCCATCTCGTGGAGGCAGGAGTCTACGAGTTCGGAATCCGCGTGGTCCTCGATGGCGGAATCAGGCGTGCACACGCCCGCGGGTGACCCGTTCGGCCCCGCCGGGCAACCCGACGGACATGGCGTCACCCTCCACAGGGCACCATGCGCGTCAGACGGGGTTCGAGGCAGCGACGGGACTGGAGGGGCCACTGGTCCCGGCAGCGGGTGTCAGCAGGACGAAACAGTACGAGTGGTGAGGGTGGACGGAGGGTGGAACACAAGGATGCTTCCCGAAAGGGGAAAAACGGGCGCCGATGGCCCCATCAGGCAGCTCTCTTCGCTCTGTGCGGGGCGTTGACCCTCGCGCCGGCGAGCAGCCTGCCTTCGCCCCTCGTCCCCTCCGGGGCCGAGAACCCGGTCACCACGGGCCTCGACGGCATCGCCGGACGGACGGATTGCCCCCGCACCCTGGTCGGAGTGGCCCACGAGGACGATGACCTCCTGTTCACCAGCCCGCGCGTCGCGCAGTCGGTGGAACGGATGTGCCCGGTGCATGTGGTCTACCTGACCGCCGGCAACAAAGGGCATCCTGCCGGTACCGGCAGTTTCGCCGCCCGCCGCGAGGCGGGTGTACAACGTGCGTACGCGCGGCTGGCGCGAGCGGTGAAGAGCTGGACGCCGGACCCCCTGCGGGCGGGCGCGGAACGGATCCCCTCCTATGTCCTCCGCAGCCGCGGCGGAGAGATCCGCCTCACCTTCTTCCGGTTGCCGGACGGCTTCCCCATGGGCGGCGGATCCGCGCTGGACAGACACCAAAGCCTGCTCCGTCTGTTCCAAGGGAAGGTCACTTTTATCGATGCTCTGGACTCTTCACGCCGCTACAGCGAAAAGCAGCTGGTGGCTGAATTGTCGACCATCATGAAACAGTGGAGAGCAGACGATTTATTGACACTCGATTTTGACAATGTGAAATTCGGCAGGCCGAAGGTGAAGGGTGCGGACCACAGCGATCACGGCATTTCGGCACGCTATTTCCGTAGTGCCGCGTACGCGCTGCCGGTCAGACCCCATATCACTCCGTATCTCGGTTACGGAATCTCTCTTCTACCGGCCAATCTTGACGCCGCCGAGCGCAGATCCAAGAAGATCGGGCTCGGCGCCTACACCGAGACGGTGGGATGTGTGACACACCACTGTCTGCGCCCGGACGTCATCTCCCCCACCTATCGGACCTGGCTCGCTCGGCAGTACCCCCGGAGGCACCGCGCCCCGAAACAGGGGGAGATCCTCTCGGACATCGGCAAGGCACCCGCAGCCGGGGCCACCGAGCTGTGCCTGGCCGCCCGGGAGACCTCCAGGGCGAGTACACGCCCGTGCGACGGTTCACCGTCTCAGACCTGGGAGTTCGTGCCGGACGGGACCGTCCGGTCGGCCCACTCCACGGGATGCCTCACCAGCGGCCCCGAGGTCGGACTTCGCCCCTGCTCCGGCAGGCCGGAGCAGATCTGGCGGCGGGACGGGCACGGCCGCCTGGAAGCCGGAGGCCGCTGTCTGACTCAGGACGACATGGCCCGGATCGCGCCCCGCCTGCACATGGATGACTGTGCTCCGTACCGACCGGAGGTCACTTGGCGGTGGTGAGCCCCGCAGGGGCCGCCCGCAGTCCGCCCCGCGACCCCGAAGGCGATCCGCGACCAACCGGACCGGGGCGGGGTCGAATGGGTCGGCCGAGACGGGCCGCTCGGCTCCGGTCGTGGAAGACGAGACCGGTCCCACCGGGACTGCTGCGAGCAGCACAGCGGTCAGCAGCCGCGCGAAGCGCGGGATGCCGCCGCGATCGCCACCGAGTGCCCCCTACCGAGTGCTCCCTGCTCGCGAGACCGGGTTGGACGACCGCTTCCACCGATTTCTCGTGTCGGAGTCAGACTCAGGGGCGGGGCGCCTGCGCGGTCGACCCCCGTACCACCAGCTCGGGCTCGAACAACAACTCCTCGGCGGTCACCGAACGCCCGTTGATCTGCGCGTTCAGCAGTTCCACCACGGCCTTGCCCATGGCCTCGATGGGCTGGCGGACGGTGGTGAGCGGTGGCTCGGTGCAGTTCATCAGGGCCGAGTCGTCGTACCCCACGACCGAGATCTGCGAGGGGACGTCCAGCCCCTTGCGGCGGGCGGCCCGAACGGCGCCGAGGGCGAGGGGGTCGCTGGCGCAGATGAAGCCGGTGACGCCCCGGTCGATGAGCCGGGCGGCGGCGGCGTGCCCGCCCTCGATGGAGAACATGGCGCGGGCGACGTGCGCGTCGGGCACCTCCGCGGCGACCGCGCGGGCGGCGGCCAGTTTGCGGGCCGACGGCACGTGGTCGGCGGGACCGAGCACCAGGCCGATCCGCTCGTGACCGAGCGAGGCCAGATGCCGCCACGCCTGCTCCACGGCCACGGCGTCATCACAGGAGACGCCCGGAAAACCCAGGTGCTCTATGGCCGCGTTGACGAGGACGACGGGGATGTTCCGCTCGGCGAGCTGCCGGTAGTGGTCGTGGGGAGCGTCCGCCTGGGCGTAGAGCCCGCCGGCGAAGACGACGCCGGACACCTGCTGCTGGAGCAGCAGCGTCACGTAGTCCGCCTCGGAGACACCGCCCCGGGTCTGGGTGCACAGCACCGGCGTCAGCCCCAGCTGGGCCAGCGCGCCACCGATGACCTCGGCGAAGGCGGGGAAGATCGGGTTCTGCAACTCGGGCAGCACCAGGCCGACCAGCCGGGCGCGCTCACCGCGCAGCTGGGTGGGCCGCTCGTAGCCGAGCACATCCAGCGCGGACAGCACCGCCTGCCGGGTGGCCTCGGAAACTCCCGGCTTGCCGTTGAGCACCCGACTGACCGTGGCCTCACTGACCCCGACCTTCTTCGCCACCACAGCAAGCCGTCGCGTCATGAACGCAAGAATAGCGCAAGCCCTGCAAGCCACTTGCGTGGCTTGCGGGAAGTGCTCGCGTCATGGCGGTGCCGTCACGGCAGGAGTCAGTCGGCCGCCGACACGACGCTGAGGTGGGAGGCGGCACGACGGTGCCCGCGGCGGCGGGACGGGGCGCGGCGCGTCTCGCGCAGGACCAGCGTGAGCCGGGTGCAGTCCATGCCCTCGAGGATTCTGGTCGTCTCCACGACGAGACGGCAGTCGGTGACTCCCCAACGCGGATCGGGGTGGCGCAACGGCCTTACCGCGCCGTCGTGTTCGGCGGCCTGCTCGCCGACGGCACGGAGCCAGTGCGGCAGTCCCTGCCGGTAGGCCGCCTCCATGATGGGGTCCTGGGCGATGTCCCGGCGGATGGCCTGCAGCCCGTGGTCGTGGCCGTCCCGCTCCACCGTCTTGGCGAAGTGGGCCAGCATCGGCAGGCACCAGCTCGACTCGTGTTCGCCCAGCACCGTGGAGGCGTCCGGGTGGAAGAGGACGAACCGGAGGAAGTTGTCGCCGGGCATGGCCGTCGGATGCGGTTCGACATCCCGGAAAAGTGTCTGGAAAGCAGCGTTCGCCAGCAGTACGTCCCAGCGGTGGTCGACCACCAGGGAGGGAAAGGGGACCGCGTTCAGGAACACGGCGTAGTCCTCCAGATAGGCCTGCGCCTCGGGAGTCTCGAAGACGGGCAGCCGCGGTGTCGGCCGCTGCCCTCCTGCCTGATGTGCCATCGGGAGGTCACCCCTCTTGCCTGTGCGGCCTTGACGCGGCGCCCCGATCCTGCTGCCCTGATGTGAGGCGTGTCAACTATCGTGGCATTCCATGTCCGTTGACGGCTGAAATTGGACACAGTTGTGGCGAGACCTGGATGTGAGTTCGAGACACGGGCTAGTCTCCGTGAAGTTCATGGCAAACGCTCGTGAGAAGCCTGTGAGAGACGTAGGAGATCTGTCGGTGACGGGTGGCTTCGAGGGTCCGGACACCGCGCCGACGACCGCGCTGTCGGCCGTCGTCGCCCGCGTCACCGTACTCGCCGACCGGCTCGAGGTGCCGCACGCCGAGATCTTCGACGTCGGCCGGCTGTCCGCGGCGTCCGGCGTTCCGGAACCGGTGGTCAAGGCTCTGCTGAGCGGCAGGCCCGCGGGCGAGCCCGAGGTGCAGACCCGGTTCGTGCAGCGTCTGGACCTGCTGCGCCGTACCCGGCTCAAGCCGAACGGCCGCAAGTACACGCAGCAGGAGATCGCGGACGGCGCGGGCATGTCCCGCCAGCAGGCCGGCGCCCTGATCAACGGCGACCGGCGTCCCACCATGGAACACTGCGACGCCATCCAGCGGTTCTTCCGGGTGCACGCCGGATTCCTCACCGCCGAGGACCCCGAAGCACTCGCGGACGCCCTCCGGCACACCGAGCAGGAACTGCTGCAGACCCTCGCGGACCGTGAGCGGCGGGCCGCCGCCGCGGCCGACGACCCGCTGGAGCGGCTGCTGCGGGACCACGGCGTGCGCGGAATCGCGTGGCGGGCCGCACAACTCCCCACCGACCAGCACCGCGACAAGGTCGCGGAGTGGCTGGACATGCTCCTGGAGAGCGTCCAGCGACCCCCCTCCTGACCTGGGGAACGCCGGTGGGACGCTGCTCCGCCGGACGGGCGGAGCGGCGGGCGGCACAGCCCGACTGTCAGTGGTGGACGGCAGGCTGGAGGCGTGCCCGCACCGGGCGGGACGCCTGATGCCGGATCACGACCTGGGGAGAGCCGAGCGATGCCCACCACCGTACTGACCGACCACGAGCGCACCGCCGTCCGGGCCTATCTGCGGCTGCTGCACACGGTGCGCGCCGCCTACGACGCGGAGAGCGGCCCGCCGGACACCCGCAGGCCCCCGGTCGTCGCGCCCTCGGTCCTCGCGGAGGCGGAGACCGCCCTGGCCCGAGCCGGGCTGAGCGGCAACGAGGAGGCCTTCTTCCGGATGCTCCGCGACTGGCATCCGGGGCGGTGACCGGGAGAGCAGGGCCGGGCCGACGCCCGTGCCGCGCGACGGCGGGGCGCCGCGTCGCCCCCGTCAGCCGTGGGGTACGGCGACCGCCGTCGCGACCAGGCCGCTCTCGGCGGTCCAGCGGCCCGCGAAGTGGTCGAGGCGACGGTCGCCCACCCACGGGCCGGGGACCAGGAGCGCCGCCCGGAAACCGCCGCGCGTCCGTTCGCCGGGATCGGTGAACAGCTCGATGTCGGCCTCCATGAAGTCCAGCCACTTCCCCGTGAGCGGGAACCACGCCTTGTAGACGGCCTCCTTGGCGCTGAACAGCAGCCGGTCCCAGTGCACCTCGGGCCGCTCCACGGCCAGTCGGCCGATCCGCTCCGCCTCCCCGGGCAGGGCGACGGAGGACAGCACCCCCTCGGGCAGCGGCCCCTGGACCTCCGCGTCGATGCCGAGGGAGGCCAGGTCGTCGGCCCGGACGAGGGCGGCGGCGCAGTAGCCCGTGCAGTGGGTCATGCTGCCGACCAGCCCGGCCGGCCAGCCCGGTGCGCCGCGCTCGCCGGGCAGCACGGGCTGCGGGGGCACTCCGAGCTTCTCCATGGCCCGGCGGGCGCAGGAGCGTACCGCCCGGAACTCCCGGCGGCGCTTCTCGACCGCCCGCTCCATGAGCGCCGCCTCCTCCGGGTAGAGCGGAGCGTCGGCGCCCTCGTCGCCGCGGGCCTCCACGACGACGACCGTGGCCGGCAGCAGTTCCTCGATCACCGGGTCCCTCCCTCGGGCTCGCCCTTGCTTCCGTCCGCGTGCCCACCCGGCACGATCCGGTGCAGCCGTCCCGGTGGCGCCGCCCGCCTGCGCCATTCGCGGGGGTAGCCCACGGACACCTCCTCGAAGGGGACGCCGTCCTGGCGGGTGCTGCGCGGGATGTGGAGGTGGCCGTAGACCATCGTGTGGACGTTGAACCTGCGGTGCCAGTCGTCGGTCAGCTCGGTGCCGCACCACATGGCGAACTCGGGGTACCACAGGACGTCCGTGGGGTGCCGGTGCAGCGGGTAGTGGTTGACGAGGACGACGGGCAGGTCGTCCGGCAGTGCGGCGAGCCGGCGTTCGGTCTCCTCGACCCGGGCCCGGCACCAGGCCTCCCGGCTCGGGTACGGGTCGGGGTGCAGCAGGTGCTCGTCGGTGCAGACGACGCCGGTGCCGTGCGCGTACGCCAGTCCTTCGTCCTTGGTGGCGCAACCGGTGGGCAGGAACGTGTAGTCGTACAGCAGGAACAGCGGGGCCACGGCCACCGGACCGCCGGGGCCGTCCCAGACCGGGTAGGGGTCCTCGGGGGTGGTCACACCGAGCTCTCGGCACTGTTCGACGAGGTGGTCGTAGCGGGCGACGCCGCGCAGGGTGACGGTGTCTCTCGGGTGGGTCCACAGTTCGTGGTTTCCGGGCGCCCAGACGACCTTCCGGAACCGGCCGGCGAGTGTCTTGAGCGCCCAGCGGATGTCGTCCACCGTCTCCGCGACGTCCCCGGCCACGAGGAGCCAGTCCTCGTCCGACTCGGGGTGCATCCGCTCGACCAGCGCACGGTTCTCCTCGTAACCGATGTGCAGGTCGCTGATCCCCCACATCTGTCCGTCGCCGCCGGCCGTGGACGCCACTCGTCGCCTCCTGGAGATGAACGAACAACCCGTACGGACAGCATGCACTCCCCGAGCGCTTCGAGCAGGGGGACCCCGGCGTCCGCGAACACTCCCAAGGGATCACATCCGTGTCGCCCGGACAAGGGCGGTTCCCCCCGGAGTCTCCCGGGAAACCGTGACACGCCCGTGGTTCGGCCCCGGGCGCCGAAGCCGTATGATCGGCCCCGACACCACCGCATGGAAGAGCCCTTCGCACAGGGCCGTTCGGTGACCCTCCACACCCTCTGCCCGGGCACGGGCCGCTGAGGCCTGCCCGCACACCGTGAAAGGCGGCCTGCATGGCCTCATGCGTACGAGTATGGCTCAACCGCACGTACGCGGAGAACGTGTTCTTCATCGATCAGGTGAGAAGGAATCCCGACGACCGGGCCGTCGAGATCCATGCCACGCACGGCGACCCCGACTCCCCCGTACTGGCCGCGGCCGACACCGCCGAGCTGGAACCCGAGAACCTGTCCCCGGCGGCGTACGTCGAGTACGCGCTCGCCCAGTGCGCGCGGCGCGGCGTCGACGTGTTCGTGCCCCGGCTGCACCAGGGGGCGATCGTCGCGCACCGCGCGGAGTTCGAGGCGGCCGGTACGGCGCTGCTGGCGCCGCCGCCCGAGGCCGTGGCCGTCTTCCGCGACAAGGTGATCGCCTACGAGGCCGTGCAGGCGATCGGGGTGCCCGTGCCGCCGTGGTGGCGGGTGCGGTCGGCGGACGAGCTGGTCCGTGCCGTGGAGGAGCTGGAGGCGCTGGGGCACCGGGCGTGCTTCAAGCCCGCCTCCGGTGCGGGCGGTGTGGGCTTCCGGGTGATCACCCGTGCCCCCTTCGCCCTCGGGCAGCTGAGCGGTTTCCCCAGCCCGCGGGTGCCGCTCGATCTGGTGCTGGCGGCGGTGCGGCAGGCGGAGGAGCCGGTGGACTGGCTGGTGATGCCGGTGCTCGAGCAGCCGGAGGTGTCGGTGGACTGTCTCACCGGGCCGGACAACCGGGTCCGGCTGGCCGTCGGCCGCACCAAGAACGGCCGTCGCAGGGGGTTCACCCTGCACGAGCGGTGGCTGGAGCCGGCCCGGCGGATCGCGGAGGGTTTCGGCCTGCGCCATCTGTCCAACATCCAGTTCCGGATGTTCGGCGAACAGCCGGTGCTGATGGACGTCAACACCCGCCCCGCCGGTGGCCTGCACCAGCTGTCGCTGTGCGGGGTGAACGCGCCGTGGGCCGCCGTGCGGCTGGCGCTCGGCGAGGACCCTGGTGAGATCTCCCCGCCCTTCCTGGGCCAGGACTACTCGGTGGTGTCCGGCCCGCGTCCGCTGCGCCCCGTGTCGGCGCCACAGCTGCGCCCCGACCTGCCCGCGGAGCTGCCCGCGCCCGCGCTGAGCGGCGTACCGGCCGCGGCGGTGGCCGGGGACGCCGTGGCCGGTGGCCCGGCCTGGGGCCCGGGCCACCGGTAGGGGCGGTCGGCCGCTGTCAGGGGGCCGGCCGACCCGGTGCACACGGTGCGCGGGCGGTCAGTCCCGGTTCCGGTCCACCGTCAGCCGCAGGGTCAGCACCTGGAACGGACGCAGGGCCACGGGCACGCTGTCGCCGTCGGTGTCCGCCGGTTCCAGCGGCCGCTCCAGGAGGTCGGTCACCCGGGCCCCGCCGAGGGGGAAGCCGGTGCGCAGGGTGCCGGTGGCACGTCCGCCGCGGGATTCGTAGAGGCGGACGACGACATCGCCGGAGGCGTCGTCGGCGAGCTTGACCGCCTCGACGGTCACGCCCCGGCCGTCCACCGAGACGACCGGGGCCGGTGCGCCCGCCGCCCGGGCCACACGCAGCGGCAGGTTGAGCGCGTAGCCCTCCGCGACGGCGTCCTCGATGCCCGCGCCGGGCAGCAGCGCGTAGGTGAAGCGGTGCGGGCCCTGGTCGGCCTCGGGGTCCGGGATCCGCGGGGCGCGCACCAGGCTGAGGCGGACCGTCGTGGTCGTGCCCCCGTCGTCGCGGACCGTGCGGGTCACGTCGTGGCCGTACGTCGAGTCGTTGAGGACGGCGACGCCGTAGCCGGGTTCGCCGATGTGCACCCAGCGGTGACCGGAGACCTCGAAGCGGGCCGCCTCCCAACTGGTGTTGGTGTGGGTGGGGCGCTGAACGTGACCGAACTGGATCTCCGCGGAGGAGTGCGGGGCCCGGATGTCGAACGGGAAACCGGCCTTGAGGATCTTCTCGGCCTCGTGCCAGTCGATCTCGGTCTCGAAGTCGATCCGGGGGCTGCCGGCGCGCAGGGTGATCGTCTGGGCGATCCGTGAGCCGTTGCCGAAGGCACGCTCCACCCGCACCGCGCCGACCAGCGGATCCTGTGCGACGACGGTGACGGACTCGGCGGCGGACAGCTCGGTGGACCGGTTCCGGTAGTGCTGGTCGATGTCCCAGGCGTCCCAGTGGTTGGGGAGGTCCGTGTGCAGCCGGAGCAGGTTGCCCGGACCGGCCAGCACCTCGCGGTCGGAGCGGAGGTCGTGGACGGACGCCAGCGTGCCGTCGTCCGCCAGTCGCACCCGCACCATCCCGTTGTCGAGCACCCGCTCCGTGACGGTCACCGGCCGGGGGCGGGGGGAGTCGGCCGGCGCCTCCAGGGGTGCGCTGCCGTTCGCGGGCGCGGTCGTCCACACCGGCGCTCCCCCGGGTGTCCGGATCACCTCGGCGCGGTCGTACGGACTGGTGTTGAACACCCGGAGGCCCGAGCCCTCGCCCAGGGCGGCGATCGCCTCCCCCGTCAGCGCCTCCAGTTCCCGTGCGACCCTGGCGTACTCCGCCTCCGCCTCCCGGTGCACCCAGGCGATGGACGAGCCGGGCAGGATGTCGTGGAACTGGTGCAGCAGGACCGTCTTCCACAGCCGGTCGAGTGTCTCGTACGGGTAGGCGTGGTCCGGCGTGTGCAGTGCCGCCGTGGTGGCCCACAACTCGGCCTCGCGCAGGAGGTGTTCGCTGCGCCGGTTGCCCTGCTTGGTGCGGGCCTGGCTGGTGTAGGTGGCGCGGTGCAGTTCCAGGTAGAGCTCGCCGTTCCAGACCGGGGCGTCGGGATACTCCTCGCGCGCCTTGGCGAAGAAGGCGTCGGGGTGCTCGACGACGACCTTCGGGGATCCCTCCAGATCGGCCAGCCGGCGGGCCCGTTCCATGTGTTCGCGGGTGGGACCGCCGCCGCCGTCGCCCCAGCCGAACGGTGCGAGCGAGCGGGTACCGCCGCCCTTCTCACGGTAGTTGCGCACGGCGCGGGCCATCTCCTCGCCGGTGAGGGCGGCGTTGTAGGTGTCGACCGGCGGGAAGTGCGTGAAGATGCGGGTGCCGTCGATGCCCTCCCACCAGAAGGTGTGGTGCGGGAACCTGTTGGTCTGGTTCCAGGAGATCTTCTGGGTGAGGAACCACTCGTTGCCGGCGAGCTTGGCGAGTTGCGGGTAGGCGGCGGTGTAGCCGAAGGAGTCGGGCAGCCAGACGCCCTTGGTCTCGATGCCGAAGTGCTCGATGAAGAACCGTTTGCCGTGGACCAGTTGACGGACCAGGGCCTCGCCGCCGGGCAGGTTGCCGTCGGCCTCCACCCACATGCCGCCGACCGGCGCCCACTGGCCCTTGTCGACGGCTTTCCTGATCCCCTCCCACACCTGCGGGTAGTGGTCGCGCACCCACGCGTACTGCTGGGCCTGCGAGCAGGCGAAGACGAAGTCGTCGTACTCGCCGGCGAGCGCGGTGACGTTGGAGAAGGTGCGGGACGTCTTGCGCCGGGTCTCGCGCAGCGGCCACAGCCAGGCGGAGTCGATGTGGGCGTGCCCGACGCCGGACACGGTGTGCGCGCTGGCGTGCGCGGGCTTCGCGAGGACGGGGGCGAGGACCTCGCGGGCGGCGGGGGCGCTGCCGGAGACGTCGTCGAGGTCGAGGGCGTCCACGGCCCGGTCGAGGGCGTGCGCGATCTCGTGCCGGCGTGGCTCGTGTTCGCCCAGTTCGGCCATGAGTTCACGCAGCACGCACAGGTCCAGGTCGAGGTGCCAGACCGGTTCGTCGAGGACGGCGAGATCAGCGCCGCGGAACACGTACAGCGGTGTGTCGCCCGCCGTGCGCCGGTCGCCGAGCGGGGTCGGGCGGGCGAAGCCGTCGGCCAGGATGTCGGGGTTGGAGGCCGCCTCGACCAGGTAGTCGATCTCCTCGCCGCCCGCGGCCCGGCGGGCGACCGGAACATACCGGTTGAGCGGGTTGACCGCCTTCAGCGGGGTGCCGTCGGTCAGGTGCACCAGGGCTTCGGCCTGGAAGCCCGGCCCGGCGCCGGTGAAGCCGAGGTCGATGACCGCCTCGACGCGCCGACCGGCCCATGCGGCGGGGACCTGCCCGCGCATCCGGAACCAGGTGGTGCCCCAGGGCGGACCCCACGGGGTGTTCCTGGCGAAGGGCTCGTAGGGGGCGGCTGCGGCCTGCGCGAAGGGGACCGGCTCGCCCGGCACGTGCCAGGCCTCGACGGTGAGCGGGACGGTGGTGGCGTAGAGCGCGGGCTTGACGCGCTGGGTGTGGACGCGCTCGACGCGGCCCTCGATCCGATGGCGTTCGTCATGCATGAAGTGCTCTCCTCACGGGGCTACTTGAGGTGGGCGAGGCCGGGATGGACAGCCGTGTAGCCGTCGACGAGGCGACGGGCCACGTTCACGGAGTCGACGAGCGGGTGCAGCGCGAAGGCCTTGACCGCCCGGGCGCGGGAGCCGGACTCGGCGGCCTGGAGCACCTCGCGCTCGACCGCCTTGACCGCGCAGACCAGGCCGGTGGCGTGGCCCGGCAGCGGGTCGACGGAGACCGGGTGCGCGCCGCCGGCGTCGACGAGGCACGGGACTTCGATGACGGCTTCCGCGTCGAGTGCCGAAAGGGTGCTGCGGTTGCGGACGTTGAGGATCAGGGTGGTCCGTTCGTCGCGGGCGACGGCCCGCATCAGCGCGAGAGCCACCTTCTCGTAGCCGCCGGACAGGTCGTCCTCGTCGCGGTCACCGGCGCCGGCGGTTTCGCGGTTCTCCGCCATGTAGGTGGCCTCGCGTTCGGCGCGGGTGCGGTTCCAGGTGTCCAGAGCGGGGGTGCCGGGGGTGCCGGGGGTGCCGGGGGTGCCGGTGGCGTCGGGGCCGCCCACCTGCGCGTAGAACCGGGCCTGCTGGTCGTGGAGGAAGGCGCCGCGGGTCTTCTCCGCCTGTCGGTGGGCGCGTACGGTCTCCCGGTTGAAGTAGTAGTAGTGCAGGTACTCGTTGGGGATCGCGCCGAGGGACTGGAGCCAGTCGGCGCCGAAGAGCCGGCCCTCCTCGAAGGAGCCGAGCAGGTGGCGGTCGGCGAGCAGGCGCGGGAGTTCGTCGCGGCCCTTGACGCGCAGGCCGCGCACCCAGCCGAGGTGGTTGAGGCCGACGTAGTCGATCCACGCCTCCCGCGGGTTCGCGCCGAGCACCCGGGCGACGCGGCGGCCGAGGCCGACCGGCGAGTCGCAGATGCCGATGACGCGGTCGCCGAGGTGGCGGGACATGGCCTCGGTGACCAGGCCCGCCGGGTTGGTGAAGTTGATGACCCAGGCGTCGGGGGCGAGGCGGGCCACCCGGGCGGCGATGTCGACGGCGACGGGGACGGTGCGCAGTCCGTAGGCGATGCCGCCCGCGCCGACCGTCTCCTGCCCGAGGACGCCCTCGGCGAGCGCGACCCGTTCGTCGTTCGCACGGCCCTCGAGGCCGCCGACGCGGATCGCGGAGAAGACGAAGTCGGCGCCGCGCAGGGCGTCGTCCAGATCGGTGGTGGTGGTCACCTCGGGAGCGTCGGGCACGCCGGCCGCCTGCTCGGCCAGCACGCGGGCGATCGCATACAGTCGACGATCGTCCACGTCATGGAGGACGACCCGGGTCACCCGCCCCTCGGCGTGGTCCTCGAGGAGCGCGCCGTACACCAGCGGTACCCGGAATCCTCCGCCGCCCAGAATCGTCAGTTTCACGTCTGCACCCTTCCCTTCTCGACGGCACCGATGCCGTCGACGCCGTTGACGGCATCGACACCAGCATGTCCGGCCGACCCGAGCGGGGCGGAGGCCGGAGCGAGCTCTGAGGTACGGGGCGTCCGTACGCCGTCGTTGTGGCGCGGTTGCACCCGTTCGCGTCGATTCACGGGATGAACTCTGCCCGCGCAGAAAGACTTTCTCGGTTACACCTCTTGACGGCCACGGGGCCGCAGAGCACATTGGCGACGCTCTGAGAGCGCTCTCAGAACCATCGAGCCGAGCTCTTCGAGCACTCCCCGCACGCACCTGTGCACCCCCATCCGTTCTCGCGTCCGCATCCGCATCCGAGAGGCAGCCCCCACATGAGTGACACCTCCGGCACCCCCCGCAGATCCCGGTCCCTCCGCAGACCCCGCCCGCTGCGGCGGGCGCTGCTCGCCGTCGTCGGCACGCTCGGGCTCACCGCGGCCGCCGCCACGGCCGCCGTCCCGTCGGCGAGCGCCGCCGCCCCGCCCCCGCCGTCGGGCTGGAACCAGGTCTTCGTGGACGACTTCAACGGCGCCGCGGGCAGCGGTGCCAACACCTCCAACTGGCAGTACGCGACCGGCAAGGGCTACCCGGGCGGCCCCGCCAACTGGGGCACCGGCGAGATCGAGACGATGACGTCGAGCCCGGAGAACGTCTCCCTCGACGGCAACGGCAACCTCCGTATCACCCCGCGACGGGACGCCTCCGGCAACTGGACCTCGGGCCGCATCGAGACCAACCGTTCCGACTTCCAGCCGCCCGCCGGGGGCACGCTGCGCGTCGAGAGCCGCATCCAGGTGCCGAACGTGACCGGCGCCGCCGCCAAGGGCTACTGGCCGGCGTTCTGGATGCTGGGCGCGCCGTACCGGGGCAACTACTGGAACTGGCCGTCCGTCGGCGAGCTCGACATCATGGAGAACACGCAGGGCAACAACACCGTCTTCGCCACGATGCACTGCGGCACCGCACCCGGCGGGCCGTGCAACGAGAACAGCGGCATCGGCGGTTCGACCACCTGTCAGGGCACGACCTGCCAGGCCGGCTTCCACACCTACCGGCTGGAGTGGGACCGCTCGTCGAGCGTGGAGGAGATCCGCTTCTCCCTCGACGGAAACAACTTCCACACCGTGCGGGAGAACCAGGTCGACGCGACGACCTGGAGGAACGCCACCGCCCACGGCTTCTTCATCATCCTCAACGTGGCGATGGGCGGCGGCTTCCCCGACGCCTTCGGCGGCGGCCCGGACGGCGGTACCCAGCCCGGCCACTCGATGCTCGTCGACTACGTCCAGGTGCTGAGCTCCGGCGGCGGTGGCACCACGCCCCCGCCGACCGGCAACCGGGACGCCTACGGCACCATCCAGGCCGAGTCCTTCGACGCCCAGTCCGGCACGATGACGGAGCCCACCTCGGACTCCGGCGGCGGCCAGAACGTGGGTGCGCTGGCCAACGGTGACTGGCTGCAGTACAAGGGCGTCAACTTCGGCTCCTCCGCGGCCCGGCAGTTCTCCGCCCGGGTGGCGAGCGGTGCGCCGAGCGGGGTCAGCGGCCTGGTCGAGGTACGCCTGGACAGCCGCGACAACGCGCCCGTCGGGAGTTTCGCGGTGGGCAACACGGGCGGCTGGCAGTCGTGGCGGACGGTCCCGGCGAACATCACCTCCGTGACGGGCACGCACGACGTGTATCTGACCTTCACCAGCGGCCAGCCGCAGGACTTCGTGAACGTCAACTGGTTCACCTTCGGCCGCTGACCACCGGCACCGGCGGTGACGGTCTCTCCCCGGGCCATCGCCACGGAACTCACCGCTGCCGCCGTCTCCGTCCCCACGGCCGCCCCCGCGTCGGCGTCC